>JANPEN010000160.1:0-10520 GCA_031422955.1 Acidimicrobiia bacterium | reverse complement strand
ACCACCCAGTTCGAGTCGACCAACGCCCGGCGGGCCTTTCCCTGCTGGGACGAGCCGGATTTCAAGGCCACGTTCGGCGTCACCTTGACCATTGATGCGGGGTTGTTGGCGGTGTCCTGTGGCCAAGAGCTCAATCGACTAGCTCGGCCCGACGGCCGCGTCGATGTGGTGTTCGCGGACACCATGGTCATGTCCACCTATCTGGTCGCCTTCGTGGTCGGCCCGCTCGAGGCCACCGACGCCGTCGATGTCAACGGCACACCCCTGCGCATCGTGCATCCATTGGGACAGGGCCATCTCACCAGCTTCGCCCTGGAGTGCGGGGCCTTCTGCGTCCGTTACTTTGAGGACTACTTCGCCATTCCCTATCCGGGGGACAAGCTCGATCTGGTGGCGGTGCCCGATTTTGCCTTCGGGGCCATGGAAAACCTGGGCTGTGTCACCTTCCGGGAGGTGCTGTTGCTCATCGACCCGGCTTCGGCCACCCAACCCGAGCTGCAGCGGGCGGCGGACGTCATCGCCCACGAGATCGCCCACATGTGGTTCGGGGACCTCGTCACCATGGCCTGGTGGGAAGGGCTGTGGTTGAAGGAAGCGTTCGCCACCTTCATGGAGATGAAAGCCACCGACGCCTGGCGGCCGGACTGGCAGCGATGGGTCGATTTCGGTCTGTCCAAAACCGCCGCCTACGACACCGACGCCCTGGCCAGCACCCGCGCCATCGAATACGAAGTGATCTCCCCCGCCGACGCCGAGGGCATGTACGACATCCTCACCTACGAAAAGGGTGCCGCCGTCGTCCGTATGCTGGAGCAGTACCTGGGCGAGGAGCACTTCCAGGCCGGGGTGCGGCGCTATCTGGCCCGTCACGCCTACGCCAACACCCGCACCACCGACCTGTGGGACAGCATCGAGGAAGCCACCGGTCAGCCGGTGCGAGCCTTGATGGACAGCTGGATCTTTCAGGGTGGCTTTCCTCTGGTCAGCGGCGTGCTGCACCCCGCGGCCGGCACCTTGGAACTCTCCCAACAGCATTTTCGCTATACCGGAACGGGCCCCCACACCTTTCAGGTACCGGTAATCGTGGATGCAGTGGTGGGCCTCACCCGCCACACCCACCGCCTGCTACTGGAGGGATCGGGCGCCACCCTGGCCTTGCCCGGTGCCCTCTCGTTCGTGTTGAACGCCGGCGGCCACGGCTTCTATCGCAGCCGTTACGACGCAACCAGCGCCGCCGCCTTGAGCGGGGCCGCCCAGGAGCTGCTCAGCCCGATCGAGCGTTACAACCTGATCGACGACGCCTACGCGGCGCTGCTCGCGGGGGCCATGACGGCGGTTGACCTGCTAGCCCTGTGCCGGGGCCTGGCCGCGGACGACAACCTCTCGGTGTGGCAACGCATCGCCGGCGCACTGGGCGGGTTGTCCCGCTTGCTCGAGGGCGAGGATCTCCGCCGTTTCGAAACGGTTGTGCGCGACATCAGCCTGCCCGCCCTCGACATCGCCGGCTGGGAACCGGCGGCGGGGGAAAGCGACCGGGAACGCGAGCTGCGAGCCACCTTGTTCACCCTGGCGGGAACCATCGGCCACAGCGAGGACGTGGCCCGCCGGGCCGGCGTGCTCTACGCCAGCACCGCGGTCTCAGGAGCAACAGTGCCGGGAGCGACGGTCGATCCGTCGATGGGGGCGGCCGCCGTCGCCGTGTTGGCCCACACCGGCGACGCCGTGGTCTGGCAGGACTTCCGCCGCCGAGCAGCCGCCGCCGCCACCCCCCAAGAACTGCGCCGGTACAGCTTCGCGCTGGCCGACTTCGGCTCTTGGGAGCTGACCGAAGCGGCACTGGCTCTGTGTCTAGACGGCGAGATCAAGAGCCAGGACGGTCCCTTCGTGGTGGGGCGTGCCCTCTCCAACCGTCGGGTGACCGCCCCCACCTGGGCCTTTGTCGAAGCCCATTGGGAGGACTTCCAGGCCAAGTTCCCCAGCAACACCATCTCCCGCCTGGTTGGCGCCATCACAACCATCACCGACGCGCCGTTGGCCGCCAGGGTGGAACGCTTCCTCGACGAACACCCGGTGCCCCAGGGAGCCAAAACGGTGACCCAGAACCGGGAGAAGATGGGTGTCATGGTGGCATTGGCCCAGCGGGAAGCGGCGCCCTTCGCCGCCGCTCTCCGCTGAACCCGCCCAACCGTTTCGGTGCGCCGGATCCTCGCCCGCGCCGTCTGCGGCGCCTGTGGGTGGCCGCCGTCGAGGACACCACCGTGCAGGTGACCTTCGAGGCGCCACCGGGCGTGCTGCAGGTACGGGCCGGCCGCCAGAGCCAGCTCATCGAACACGACGGCGGTCCCGGCAGCGTGGTGATCGAGGATCTGGCCCCTCGGGAGCGAGTGCTGATCGAGTTGCGTCACGGGCGGGCCGCCAACAGCCGTCAGGTGGCGGCCCGCACCCTGGCCAGCCCGCCGGGGGCGCAGCTGTCCCGAGTGGCCACCATCAGCGATCTACACCTCGGCAGCCGGGTGCACGGCCTGGCCAAGACGATGATGGATCGCTCCGGTCTGGCCGACCCTGCGCCCCTCCGCTGCGCCCGCGGAGCCATTGGCGAGTCCACCGCCTGGGGGGCCCAGGTGCTGGTGGGCAAGGGTGATCTGACGCAGAACGGTTGGGCCGCCGAATGGCATCAGCTCGGCGGCCTCCTCGATCGTTACGCCAAAGGGGTGGTGCGACTCGGGCTACCCGGAAACCACGACACACCTCGGCGGCGAAACATCGAGCCTGCGGCCGGCTTGGGACGAGCCGGATTCCCCAGCGCCGGCCTCACCTCAGGGGAACCGGAATGGCACGACCTCGACGGCGTCCGAGTGGTGGCGGCGGATTCCACCGTCGAGCACGAGGCCTGGGGAACGTTGTCGCGCCACCACGACGCCGTCTTGGACCTCGCTGTCGACGCCGCTCGCAGCGGAAGGGCCGTGCTGCTGTGTCTGCATCATCCGCTGGAACGGGCGCCGGTGCAGTTGCAGTACCCGAGGGGGGTGCCGTGGGCGGAGGGTCGTCGCTTCGCTCACCGTTTGGCGCAGGCGAACCCGCGCTGCCTGATCACTGCTGGCCACACCCACCGCAACCGCCGACGACGGGTCGGCCCGGTGCTGCACACCGAGGTGGCCTCGACCAAGGACTGGCCAGGGGTCTGGGCCGGCTACGCGGTGCACGAGGGCGGCATCCGTCAGGTGGTACGACGCATCGCGGCTGCGGACGCCATGGGCTGGATCGATTACACCCGCTGGGCTGCGGGGGGTTTGTGGTGGTTCTACAGCCCCGGCCGGCTGAGCGACCGGTGCTTCACCTACCGTTGGCCGACCCGCTCGGCGTGACCGGCGGGGCCGGGCCAACCAGCCGGGGGAGCACGCAGGCCAGCGAGTCGGGACAGACCAGGCGGGAGCGGATCCATCGCGGCAGCTGGCGCCGTGGGACGCGTTCCACCGCCACCACTTCACCGTCGCCGGGGACCACCGCTGCATCAGTGGTGAACAAATAGGCCCGTCCAATCAGGGCCACCGACTGGTCCTCGTAGCGAAACGGTTCGCCCAAGGCCACCAGGGCGGAAAGGGGTGTCGGGCCGACAACCAGCCCCGCCTCTTCGGCCAACTCCCTACTTGCCGCCGCTTCCCATCCCTCCCCAGTGCCGACCACCCCCCCGAAGGCGATGTCCCACGCGGCGGGCCAGACGTCTTTCCACGGTGCCCGCTGATGGACCACGAACCGGTCGGCCTCGTCGGCCACCGCGATGTAGACAGCCCGGTGGCGGAGCCGTTCGGCCCGCATACGGGAGCGGGTGACCACACCCAGCACCCGGTCCTGCTCATCGACCCAGTCGATGAGCTCCTCTGGATGGCCGCTCGCAGCGGGGGCGGCGCTCACGTCCAGTCGGTGGCCAGCGTCAGCGCCTCGTCCCAGCCACAGCGACGCGCGATCAAGGCCCGGCATTGCACGATCTGGCGGGGGCGGTTCATCCCGAAGGCAGCCACCAGGCGCTGCTCGCGGCGATAGAGGGCGACGAAGCGTCGCTCCTCGGTGCTGCCAACCGCGATCACCTGCAGATCCGCTCCGGTGGCCCTGCCGGCCATCTGCAGCTTGCGGTCGTATTGATCCGACCAGAACCACGGCACCGGGGCGAACACCTCAGCGGGGTCCCAATCGTCGCCGGCGAGCAGACGCCGAGCCACGAAGGAGCCCATGTCGATGGCGTTGTCCCAGTGCTCAACCCGCATGGAATCACCGAAAAAAAGCTGGTTAGGCCAGCGGGCGACATCGCCGGCAGCGACCACCCCTGGGGCGGCCAGGCCGGTGGCGTCACAGCACAGCCCATCGTCGAGGGTCAGGCCGGAGGTGGCCAGCCAGTCTGTGGCGGGACGAACCCCGATACCTACTACGACCACCGCGGCCTGGATCGAACTGCCGTCGGTGAGCTGAACCACGGGACCGGTCTCGTTGCCGGTCTCGTTGCCGGTCTCGTTGCCGGTCTCGATGGCGGCGACGCCGGTGCCGAGACGTAGATCTACGCCTTGATCGCGGTGCAGCTGCGCACAAACCTGGCCGATCTCCGCTCCCACCGCCCGTTCCAAAGGAACCTCGGCTGCTTCCACCAAAACCACCTCACGGCCAGCTTGACGGCAGGTGGCGGCCACTTCCGCGCCGATGAATCCAGCCCCAATGACCACCACCGGGCCGGCTCGGGCGGCGAGGTCGGCCCGCAGGCCACGGGCATCGGCGAGCGTCCGAAGAACATGGATCCCGTTGCCGGGAGCGACGCCGGGAAGCAGCCGGACCACCGAGCCGGTGGCCACCACCAACCCGTCGTAGTCAAGCTCGGTGCCGTCATCGAGGACGACCTGATGCTCGTTGGGTCGAAGCGCGGTGGCGGGGCTACCCAGGCGCCAATCCAGGGACAGCGCGTCGCTGTCGGCCACCCCGGTGAGGGCCACCTTGGCCTCGTCGCCATGGGCAAGGTACGCCTTGGACAACGGCGGCCGGTCATAGGGCCGGTCCGCTTCGGCCCCGACGACAGCTAGTGACCCGTCGAAACCTTGGCGACGCAGGGTGGTGGCCGCGTTCCATCCGGCCAGCGACGCGCCGACGATGATTATGCGCCGCACCCGGCCCTTCAGTCTTCGACGATGGCGATGGCCTGCTTCGGACAGCGCGCCACCGCCTGTTCGACCCGCGGACGAAGCTGGTCGGCTGGGGTCTCGTCGAGTACGTAGAGCAGATCGTCGTCGCGCACGTCGAAGACCTCAGGGGCGACGGCCATGCACACCGCGTTGGACTCGCAAAGGTCCATGTCGACCACTACCCGCCACCCCATTGAAAGTCCTCCGTAGACCTTGCCTGTTGATGTCCTCGCGGACCCTGCGTGTTGATGTCCTGCTGGACCCGCACGTTGACCCGGATGCTAGTTGGCCAGCGCAGGACGCGGCCGCTCTTACCCAACCCGGGACCGCCGCCGAGGCAGCCGGGCCGGCCTCGCTGTTGACCGTCCCTACCATCGCTGGGTGCCTCGAACCCACCCTGTGCCGCGCCGGCTGCTGCTCTTGCGGGCCCTGCGCCGACATTGCCCCCAGTGCGGGAGCAACGGGTACTTCGACAGCTGGTTCAAGCTGAACGAGCGCTGCCCCCGCTGCGGCCTGGCCACCGAGCGAGTGGTCGGTCATTTCGTGGGGGCGGTCGGGTTCAACACCATCTTCACCTTCGGGGTGCTCTTGGCTGTGTTGCTAGCCACCACCGGCCTGACTTATCCCAATGTGCAGGCCGTCCCGCTGGTAGCAGCCTGTCTCGCCACCGCGGTCGTCGTGCCGACGTTGTTCTGGCCCTACTCCCAAACCCTGTGGACCGCCTTCGATCTCGCCATGCGCCCCGCCACCGAATCCGAACTCGACCCCCGCCACACAAGCACCCTCTGAGCAAGCCCGCCTCCCTCCAAACCCTGCCCCCAGCCCCGCCCTCCTGGTCCGCAGCCCCAGCCCCCCGCCAACCCGCCGACCTCCCTTGACCTCCCTTGACCTCCCTTGACCTCCCACCGCCCGCTCGCAACGAATCGAGGTCGATTCGGACCGAGCGGGCGGGGAAGGAGGCCATGACGGAGGGCGGGGCGGGGCCGGCGGGGCACCGACGGGGCGGGCAGAGCGAAACTGTCCTAGGTGGGGTGGATACTGCTCAGCAGCGGGTCGTGCCCCCTCGCCGAACAGGGGCAACTGCAGCGTTCAGCCCGGAATGAACCGGTCGCCGGGAAGGCGGCAGTCTGGGCCTGTCCCGAGGACTAACCCCATGCATCGTCGTATCGACCCTATTCGACAGGAAAACCCGCTTCACGGCCGCAAACGCGATGAGCTGCTGATCCGATATCGCGCCTCCACCGTGCGACTGGATCAGCTCGACGCCCAGCTCCAAGCGCTCAGCGCTGAGCGCCAACAGGTCATGCAGACCCACCAAGACCAGGGCCGACGTCTTTACTTCAACCGGGCCAAGCGCGGCCGCCAGCCTCTGCCCGATGGCAGTGAAGCCCTCCCGGAGGTCCATCCGCATCCGTTGCGGTTGTGGGGACGCCGGTTGCGCTCGGTTTGTCTGGCCCTGCTGCGGGCCCACCAACAACCCATGACCCTGATCGATCTGCACGCCCAGATCCACCGTCGCGGCGCAGTGATCGACAGCACCCTGCCAGTCAAAGCCTTGGCCGACGCGTTGGGCTATGAGACCCGACAAGGCCGCGCCTATCGAACCGGGCGGGGTATCTACCAGCTCGTTCCCTCCCCGACCCCGGCCAAGGGACGCCACGGCAATCCCACCGAGCTGGCCTCCTGAGCGCATTCCCCGGTGACAGTTAGCGACTGTTGTCGCCCGACGCCTCGACGTGGGCGGCAATAGCGTCGCCCTGCGCGTTCAGCCAGCCCTTGGAGCCTGCGTAACCCAGCATTCCGGAGAACTCCCCGTCCCAACTGTCGGGCAGGGAAACCGCGCTCGCGGCAACTCGAACCGCCTCGACACGAACCCACACATGCGCATCGGTCGCTCCGGCAGCCCAGGTCCCCAGGGCCGAGGCCACCTCGGTTGGCCGCGCCCCGACCACCCCGTATTCCACGTGGAACTGCTGGCAGTTCAGAGGGTCCACCAGCTCGGGGTCCGCTCCGGGCCCGCTCAATCGCACGAACATGGCGAGAGTCTTGCACAGCACGAATCGGGCCCGAGCCGGTTCCGATTACCCGCAGACATGGAAGCGGCAGCACAATCGGCGCGGTGACCGTCGGCCAACACCCCAGCATCTTGCGAAGCCCGGCGCCGCGCGCGGCCGCGGCACGGCCCCCTCAACCAACCCGGTCTGGCTCCCGGGTCGGCTCCCGGGTCGGACTAGCGGCCGCGTTGTTGAGCTTTTTCCTGCTGGGCTGCAGCACAGGACCCTCCAGCCCCGAGGGCATCACCGACCCGGCGCTAGCAGCGGTGACCGCCACCGTTCCCGACTGGTTTCCAGCCTTTCCTCCGCCCCGCGGCGGGGTCATCGTGGGAATCATCGAGGAGCCCTCGACCGACAACGAGAAGATCGAATATGGACGCTCGGTCACCTGGCGGGTAGACCGCGACTACGACGACGTGCTGGCCGATTTAGATGCGCAGCTCGCCGGCCTGGGTTGGGTTCCAACCGATCGGCTAGCCACCGAGGAGGGGGGCGACAGTCAACGCACGTCCGTCTACATCGAGAACGGCACCGTCGAGGTGATCCGGGTCTATCGCGACGCCAACCTCAAAGGCGTGCGCGTCACCGTCGAGTTGCCCGCCTGACAGCCGCTCGATCCTGGTAAACCGGCGGGAGCAGGCACGCTTCCGTCGCCACCACAGCCGTCAACCTTGCTCTCGGTGGCCGGGCTCCCGGCGGCCGCCCGCCACAACGTACCCCCTACACCCGAGTCCGCAGCAGGGATGACATTGCCGTGATGGAGAACCTGCTCGAAGGAGCCGACTGGCAAGCCAACGGCCGGGCTCCGGCGCTGCACACCGAAGCCGGCGCCGCTGAGGACCAGGTGGTCACCTTCACCGAGCTGGTCGCCCAGATCCGCCAACGAGCCAACCAATGGGCCGTCCCGCTGGGCGAGAAGCCGGGCGTGGTGGCCGTGTGCGCCAGCCGACCCTGGTCACAGCTCACCGGTGTGCTGGCCGGGTGGCAACGTCAGCAGGCGGCGTTCCCGGCCAACGCCGCCTGGTGGCCACGAGAACGAGACGCCGCCCTGGAGCGGCTAGGGCCGGCCTGGACCGTAGGTGAGGGCCCACAAGCCGTCCCCATCGCCACGACGAACCGACCCGACCGACCCAAGCCCACCGACCGGACCCTGGTCGAGGCGCTGTGGCTGGCCTCCGCGGGCAGCGCAGGGGATCCAACGCCCTACGCCTTCAGCGTCGACCAGGTCCGTCAGCACTGGCTGGTGCCAGACCCCGCCATCGCCCCGGGAGCCAACGTTGTGGTCACTGGCGAACTCGGCCACGCCCCAACCCTGCGCTTCGTGCTCGGCGCCCTTTCCAGCGGGGCCTGTGTGCGCCTTACCACCACCCGGCACCTTGCCGCCCTGTTGGCCGACGAACGCATCGACCACCTGTGCACCACGACCACGTTGTTGCGTCGGGCACTTCGCCAGCTGCACCAACGCGGCGGAGTGGTGGCGGGGGTGGGCCACACCATCGTGCACCAGGGCCAGTGGCGACCCCACGAACGCCCGTTGTGGCCACAACAGCTGCGGGGCGAGGTAGAGGAACGGGTCAGCTCCACCGAGGCGGGGGGGTGGGCCTTGCTCGGCACGACTTCGGCGCCGGCCATTGAGGTGCACATCTCCCCTGACAAACCCGCCCCGGCAGCACCCGACGGCGCGGCACTCGCCCCGGCAGGGACGGTGCACATCGGCGGTGCGGCCGCCGCGGTTCGCTCCACCCAGGGCGAGCGCCCGCTCATCGGTTGGGATAGCGGTGACCTGGCGCAACGTGATGGGCACAACCGTCTGCACTGGCAGAACCGCCGCCGGGATCAGTTCCTGGTCGAGGGACAGCTGGTGGACCCGGTGCAGGTCGAAGCGGCGTTGGCCGCCCATCGTCTCGTGGCCGAGATCGCCATTGCCCCTCGGCCCCAGGAACAGGGGGGCAACGTAGTGGTGGCGGTCGTGGTGGCGGCCAACCCCGAATGGCCTCCCTTCCTCGAGGATCTGGTCGAGGCGGCCACCGCACTCAACCCTCAGACTCTGCCCCAGGCCCTGGCCATTGTTGATGAGCTGCCCATCAACGCGGCCGGGGCGATACACCGGCGCCTGGTCAACTACGAGGAGGCCAGCCGCTGACTTACCCGAAACGCCCGCGGATGGGCGCCGGCGACGCCGCCGTACGAGGATCGAGGGGCAGACCCGGAGTTGGCGTGGCATGGCGCACCGCAGAACGGATGGCCGCGGCCACCGCCTCAGCCGCCAACGTCGCCACCAGGTCCACCGAAGCTTCCACGGAGCCGGTTCCGAGCAGAAATAACAGGTCTCCATCGACGGAGGTGTGGGCTGGATTCACCGCCCTGGCAATACCACTGTGGGCAAGATCTGCGGCGCGGCACGCACCGCTTTTGGTCAGCCGAGCGTTGGTTACCACACAGCCAATGACGGTGTTGGTCAGCCCGCCAGCCCCGGCTTGATCCGTGCTGGTCAGGCCCCGGAGCGAGGCCTCCCCCCAGCCGCCCAGCTGTTCGAGGGGCACGTGAGGGAAACGAGGCGCGTCGGCGCCGGCCCTGTCCCCAGCCAAAATGGCTCCCGCCTCGTCCAGCACATCGCCCAGCGGGTTGACGGCCATGAGGGCGCTTACCACCAACCCCCCCGCCGAGCGCATCACCGCCCAGCCCTGGCCGCCCTTGCTGGCGTAGTCGCGCCCGGCCGCTTTGCCCACCGAGCACCCTGCCCCCACCCCGACGCAGCCCTGGTCGGGATCCTCGCTGGTGGCGGCCATACAGGCGGCCCAGCCGGCATCGGCGTCGGGTCGGGCCTGGGCCGGCTCGCGCAGATCGAACACCACCGCGGCCCCTACGATGGGCACCGTCACGGTCGGCAGCACCAGCCCCCGGCCGTTGGCTTCACACCAGCGCATGACCCCGTCGGCGGTGGCCAGACCGAAGGCGCTACCTCCGGTGAGCACGATGGCGGTGCATTCCTGCACCGACCCGTCGGGCCGCAGGGCGGGGGTCTCCCGACTACCCGGGGCGCCGCCCCGAACGGCGCATCCGCCGATGGTGCCGGGCGGGGGGAGGATCACCGTGCAACCAGTGGGCACACTCGGATGGGTCCAGCACCCCACCGCCACCGAATCGATTCCCAGCGCCACCCTCGGACCGTAGCTCACCGGCCCCCGACCCCCCCCCCCCCCCCCCCCCAAACGCGCCCGACCCGGGCCCGCCCCCCTCATGTGGACAAAACCCTCGCCCAGCACCAAAATGGGGGTGTGCGCCAGGTAAGGGGGTTGGGGCC
>JANPEN010000159.1:0-8244 GCA_031422955.1 Acidimicrobiia bacterium | reverse complement strand
GGCGATGGTTGCCGCGAAGCTGCCCGGCGGCCTCCACGACCAGCCTCCGTTGGGCGGGCCGGCAGTGGGTGGGTCGTCGGACTGCTGGGGGGCGGCGGGCGCGCTGGTTGCCGCCTGGCCCAGCCATGCGGGCGGCGGGGCGCGGTCCGCCGCGTCCAGCGGCGCTGCTTCTGGGCCCGCTGGCGCAGGCACGGGCTGCGCTGGCCCGGTTGAGGCGGCGGGTTCGGTTGAACGACCGGCGTTGGGCGGCGCTGCCGGGGGAATCGATGGGGCAGGCGGGGGGGTCGGCCTGGACCAGGCGATGGCGGGCAGGGAACGGCCAGGCGAACCGAGGCGGGCGGAGTGGCGGGGAGCGGCGGTGGGAGGCGCACCGGCGGCGCCGACCGCCGCCGCCAAAGGGTTGGTGAGCCCAACCGGGCGAGCGGGGCGGGACACTGCCCCAGGAGGAATGGGCACCTCGCGGGGGGCAGACGAGACGGGCTGCTCAGGCTCCGCTCGCCGCGGGGGGTCTGGCTGGGGTTCCTGCACGCCGGTGATCCTCCGTTCTGCGCGGTCGCCAACGGTCACAGACCGGGGCGCGGTCGCCGCCGTCTCAGGTGGAAAGGAGCTCCCGCACCCGTTCCTTCGGTCGACCGATGATGGCCCGATCTTCCGTTACCACCAGCGGACGCTGCAGCAACATTTTGTGGCGGAGAAGCACCTCGATGACCTGCTCGGCCGTGCCGACATCGGCATCGCTGAGACCGAGCTTGGCAAACTGGGCGTCCCGACGAACCAAGTTGGTGACCGGGTCCACCAGCTTGGCGATGATGGCCTCCAAGGTCGCTCGATCTGGCGGGGTTTTCTGGTAAATCACGATGTCAGCGTCGACCCCCAACTCCTCGGCAATGCGCACGGCATTGATCGAGGAGTTTCAATGGGCGTTGTGATAAATGGTCACAGCCATGGCCGCGACGCTAGCGGAATGGGCAGACCGCACGAGGTGAGACCACGCCCCCAGGCTAAAACCCGGCGCTGGTGAAGAACCCGGCCACATCGCCGATCTCGGCCTCTCCGCACCCGGCACTAGCCTGTCCGTGTGCCGCGTTCGTACTGGGTCGAGACCCTGGGGTGTCCCAAGAATCAGGTCGACTCGGACAAGCTCGAGGGCACCTTGGTGGCGGATGGTCTGGAGGAGGCTGGCGATCCCGAGGCGGCCGACGTCATCGTCATCAACACCTGTGCCTTCATCGAGGCGGCTCGTCAGGAATCCATCGACACCATCTTGGCTTTCGATGCCCGCCGTCGGCCTGGTTCCCGTCTGGTGGTCACCGGGTGCCTGGCCGAGCGCTACCACGATGAGCTGGTCGAGGCCCTGCCCGAGGTGGACCTGATCGCCCCCTTCGGGGTATCCCTCCACGCGGCGCCTGAGGCGGTGCCCGCCGGTGTGGCGGTGGCGATTGGGACGCGCCCCAACAGGGCGCTGGTACCGAGCTTCGATCTATTGAACCTGCCCCGGCCGGCGGCCAAAGCGCCCTGGGCCTACGTGAAGGTGGCCGAGGGCTGCGATCGCAACTGCGGTTTCTGCGCCATTCCCAGCTTCCGGGGCAAGCAGCGCTCTCGGACCCCCCACGACCTGCTGGCCGAGGTCGAAGCCCTCGGCGCCAAAGAGATCGTGCTGGTCGCCCAGGACCTGGCCGCTTACGGCCGCGATCAGGGCCAGGGGGAGCGGGCGCTGGTGCCCCTGCTGGCCGCCATCAACGCCAAGGTGGACTGGGTCCGCCTGCTCTATCTGTATCCCTCGGATCTGACCGACGGCCTCATAGACGCCATCTGCGCCACCGACGTGCCCTACTTCGATCTGTCCCTGCAGCATGTGTCGGCCCCGCTGCTGCGCCGCATGCGCCGCTGGGGCGACGGCGCCCGTTTCCTCAGCCGGATCGAAGCCATCCGGGGGCGGCGACCGGAGGCCGCTTTTCGAACCAACTTCATCGTCGGCTACCCGGGGGAGACCGAGGAGGACCACGAGGCGCTGATCGCCTTCTTGGACCAGGCCCAGCTGGATTGGTGCGGCTTTTTCGCCTATTCGCCGGAGGAGGGCACCTACGCCACCACTCTCGACGGTGAGGTGGCCGCCGGGCTGCGCGACGAGCGCCTGCACGAGCTGCGCGAGCAACAAGACGACATCACCACCGCCCGTCGCGACGCCCTCATCGGCAGCACCGTGGTGGTCCTGGTCGACGAGGTGGGCGTGGCCCGCAGCTTCCGGGAAGCCCCCGAGATCGACGGCGTCATCGAGGTGTCCGCTGAGCTGGCGGTTGGTTCTTTCGCTACGGTCGAGATTGTGGACGCGCACGGAACCGATCTGGTGGGTGCCACGGTGGCGTCGTGACCACTCGCACCTACGACGCCTCGGCCCGGTTGACTCCGGCCAACGTGATCACCGTGGCCCGTCTGGTCACTTCCCCGTTGCTGTTTGCCCTGGTCCTCAGCAGCGGCCCCAGCTACGGCGCCTTCGCCCTGGGTTTCCTCATCGCCGCCACCGACGGGGTCGACGGCTATTTGGCCCGGCGCATGGGCGCCACCCGCAGCGGCGCCTTCCTCGACCCGTTGGCCGACAAGGTGTTGGTGTTGGGCACCTTGGTGGCCCTGGTCCAGGTGGACATCTTGCCCTGGGCCCCGGTGGTGTTGGTGGCCGCCCGGGAGCTGGGAATCAGCATCTACCGGGCCTACTGGGCTCGCCGTAGCCTGGCTATTCCTGCCCGTAAAGGGGCCAAGATCAAGACCGTGGTCCAAGAGGCCGCCATCGGGTTGGCCCTGCTGCCAGTGATCGGCCAGGAACGGCCGGGGGTGGCGCTGACCGTGTTGTGGATCGCGGTGGCCCTCACCCTGTGGACGGGCGGCCAGTACGTGCTGGATGGGCGCAAGGCCCTGTCCTCGACAGGAAGCAACCGGTGATGCGGGTGGAAAATTGAAAGTCGAAGTCGTCGCCATTGGTACCGAGTTGCTGTTGGGTCAGATCAACGACACCAACTCCTCCTGGATTGGCGAACAGTTGGCCCTGGCCGGCCTGGACACCCATTACCAGACCAAGGTGGGTGACAACCGGGCCCGGGTGGTGGAGGTGTTGCGGTTGGCGCTCAACCGCAGCGACGCAGTGATCTGCTGCGGTGGTCTGGGACCCACCCAGGACGACCTCACCCGAGACGCCATCGCCGAGGTAATGGGGGCCGATTTGGTTCGTGACGACGTGGTGGTGGCCCGCATCACCGCCATGTTCGAGGCCAGAGGTCGATACATGGCCGCCAACAACCTCCAGCAGGCCGACGTGCCGGTCGGGGCCCGCACCATCGCCCAGCAACCAGGCACCGCCCCCGGGCTGGTCTGCCCGGTGGGGGACAAGGTCATCTACGCGGTGCCAGGGGTGCCCTCGGAGATGAAGGAAATGGTGGCGGGCACCATCATCGGAGACCTGCAGGAGCGCGCCGGGGTGCGGGCCGCCATCGTGTCCAGGGTGCTGCGCACGTGGGGCCAGTCAGAATCGGGTCTGGCCGAGATGCTGGCGGACCGCATCGAGCACCTCGACCACCGCGCCGCCCAAGGCGAACCGGTTCCCACCATTGCCTTCCTGGCTTCCGGGATCGAAGGCATCAAGGTACGGGTCACCGCCAAGGCTGGCACGCATGCCCTGGCCCAGCTGCTGCTCGACGCTGAGGAGGCTGAGCTGCGGGCGTTGTTGGGTGATCTGGTCTTCGGTCTCGACGACCAGACCATGGAATCGGCGGTGTTGGATCTGTGCCGCCAGGCCGGCCTCACCCTGGCCGTGGCCGAATCGGTGACCGGCGGCATCGTCGCCTCCCGGCTTAGCGCGGTGGCCGGCGCCAGCGGCGTGTTCCGCGGCGGGGTGATCGCCTACGACTCGGGCATCCAACACGAGGTGCTGGGCGTGCCCGTCGGTGCGGCGGTGACAGAAGCGGCGGCTGAGGCGATGGCGCGGGGTGTGCGGTCGCTGCTGGGAGCTGACGTCGGTTTCGCCACCACTGGGGTGGCTGGGCCCACCCCTGCCGAAGATGTTCCTGTCGGCACGGTCTGTCTGGCCGTGGCCATCGGCGAAGATCTGGTGACCGCCACGGTGCGGTTGCCAGGGGATCGGGTTCGCATCAGCCAGTTCGCGGCGATCTCTGCTGCCGATCTGGTTCGCAAAGCGCTCCTGGCCCGTAGCGAGCTCTTGGCCGGCAACGCCGGCTAAGGCCCCGGGCGCCGTCGCCACCGGCTGAGGTGCTTTGTGCCAGCAGCTACGTTGGCGGGCCATGCGTTTCAGCTACTGGATTCCTAACTCGTTGTCCTTCGCGGCCACCATGGCTCAGGCCCGTTTCGCGGAGGACGCCGGGTTCGACGGCATTTGGTATGCCGATCACTTCATGCCCAACGCCCCTGAACCGGCCGACGGTCCCATGCACGATGCCCCCACCATGTTGGCGGCCCTCGCCGCGGTCACCCAGCGGGTGCGGTTGGGCCCGCTCGTCTACGGCAACACCTACCGAAACCCTGCGGTGATGCTCAAGAGCGCGGTGACCATCGACCACATCAGCAACGGCCGCTTCGTGCTCGGCCTGGGAGCGGGCTGGCAGGAGAACGAACACGTCGCCTATGGCATCGACTTCAACACCTTCCGCTGGCGTTTCGACCGCCTAGAGGAGGCCTGCCAAATCATCACGTCGTTGCTGGCCGAGACCCGCAGCAGCTTCCGCGGGAGCCACTACAACCTGGTCGACGCCCCTTTGGACCCCAAACCGTTGAGTACCCCGCTGCCCCTGCTCATCGGCGGTGGCGGTGAGAAGCGCACCTTGCCCATCGTGGCTCGCTACGCCCAGGAATGGAACGTGTGGGGTACCCCTGAGCTGCTGGCCGAGAAAGGCGCGGTGCTCGACCAGTGTTGTGAGCGGGCCGGCCGCGACCCTGCTGCGGTGGCCCACAGCGCGGTGGCCCTGCTGTTCATGCCAGAAGATCCCGCCGCCCTGGCCAAGGTCAGGGCCACCCCCATCGAGCGACCCACGGTCATCGGCACCCCAGCTGAGGTGGCCGACATCATGGTCGGGTACCGCGACGCCGGGGTTGGCGAGTTCATCGTGCCTGGTTTCACCTTCCGCTCCGACCAGGAGCGCGAGTCAGTGTTGAGCCGTTTCATGGCTGAGGTGGTCCCCGCCGTCAACGGCTGAGGAAAGAGTTTTTCGAGCTGGGCTTGAACGAACAGGGGTTCGTAACTACACTCTTGTCGTTCGCTGTTGGCGAGCCGGTCGCGGTTTCACTGTCATACCCCCTGCGTACCGTCTCCTCTGTCTTGCCGGGGCCCCGCCCCAGCCCAGCTCAAAAACTCCAACCCGCTCAAAGGGGATGCACGTGGATCGCACCAAAGCACTCGAGATGGCACTCGGGCAGATCGAGAAGCAGTTCGGCAAGGGCTCGGTCATGAAGATGAGCGAAAAGGGAGACATGGCCATCGAGGCCATCTCGACGGGTGCGCTCGCCTTGGACCTGGCCCTGGGTATCGGCGGGTTGCCGAGAGGCCGGGTGGTGGAGATCTTCGGCCCGGAGTCCTCCGGCAAGTCCACCCTGGCCATGCACGTGGTGGCCGAGGCGCAGCGTAACGGCGGTATCTGCGCCTATGTGGACGCCGAGCACGCCATGGACCCCGTCTACGCCAAGGCCCTCGGGGTCGACATCGACGAGCTGCTGATCTCCCAGCCCGATACCGGCGAGCAGGCGCTTGAGATCGCCGACATGCTCATCCGCTCCGGCGCTATCGACGTCATCGTCATCGACTCGGTGGCGGCGCTGACCCCCCGGGCGGAGATCGAGGGCGATATGGGAGACACTCACGTCGGCCTCCAGGCCCGGCTCATGTCCCAGGCGCTCCGCAAGCTCACCGCCAACCTCAACCGCTCCAACACGATCTGTATCTTCATCAACCAGCTGCGGGAGAAGATCGGGGTGATGTTCGGCTCACCGGAGGTCACGCCAGGCGGTCGAGCCCTGAAGTTTTACTCCTCGGTCCGTCTCGACATCCGCCGGATCGAGTCGATCAAGGACGGGCCCGAGGTCGTCGGCAACCGGACCAGGGTCAAGGTCGTCAAGAACAAGGTCGCCCCGCCCTTCAAGCAGTGCGAGTTCGACATCATGTACGGCCGCGGCATCAGCCGGGAGGGCTCACTGCTCGATGTGGGTGTCGAGCTGGCCATCATCAAGAAGTCGGGGGCCTGGTTCACCTACGACGGTGAGCAGTTGGGCCAGGGCCGGGAGAACGCCAAGAACTTCCTGTCCGAGCACCCCGAGATCATGATGGAGATCTCCGACCGTATCCGTGGCCAGGTCGGCCTCAACGGCAACCAGGACAGCGCCGACGGTGAGGACCCAGACGGTGACGATTCGGTGATCGTCCTCAACGGCAGCGCCGAGCTGGCGGACTGATCGTGCCAGTCCAGCCCCGGCTCGGGTCAAACGATACGGGCCGGGGCTACGCGGCCGCGTAGCCTGGCCTGGTGATCAACCAGGCCAAGGGCGCAGGCCGGCCCGTGGGTGCGAGCAGCCCAACGTGAGCAAGAACTATGTCGTACGCACCTACGGGTGCCAGATGAACGAGCACGATTCCGAGCGCATCAGCGGGCTCCTCGAGGCCGACGGTTACCAGCCCACCGACTCCTTCGAAGATGCCGACGTCATCGTGCTCAACACCTGCTGCATCCGAGAAAACGCCGATAACAAGTTCTACGGTCAACTCGGACATCTCAAGTCGCTCAAGGCCCGTCGGCCGGATCTGCAGATCGTGGTGGGCGGTTGCTTGGCTCAAAAAGACCGCGATCTGGTGCAACGACGAGCACCCCATGTCGATGTGGTGTTCGGCACCCACAACGTGCATCGGGCCACCGAGTTGTTGGCCGAGGCCAGGGCCGGTGGTCCGCAGCTGGAAATACTCGACGAAGCCGTGCTCGACGAGCACGCTCGCTTCCCCTCCGCCCTGCCGGTGCGACGGGAGACGGACTACGCCGCCTGGGTCACCATCCAGATCGGTTGCGACAACGCTTGTGCTTTTTGCATTGTGCCCGCTGTACGCGGTCGCGAGATCAGCCGTCCCTTCGGGGAGATCCTCGACGAGGTCACCCGACTGGCCGGCGAAGGCGTTACCGAGGTCACCCTTTTGGGCCAGAACGTGAACTCGTATGGCCGTGATCTCACCACCGGTGTGCGCAACGGAACCTTCCACGCCGATCCGATGTTGTTGGTCGGTAGGAGCTGGGTTCGAGAAGCGGGCGCTCGACCTCGGGCCCTGTTCGCGGATCTGCTCAGGGAGATCGGCGCCATCGCCGGCATACGCAGGGTGCGGTACACCAGCCCTCATCCCAAGGACCTGCGCCTCGACGTGATGTCCGCCATGGCCGAAACCCCCGCGGTGTGCCCTCATCTGCATCTGCCCTTGCAGGCCGGATCAGATCGGGTGTTGGCGGCCATGCATCGCGGCTACCGCGCCTCGAGCTACCTGGCTCGCCTGGCCCAGGCCCGGGCCACCGTGGTCGATCTGGCCGTCACCACCGATCTCATCGTTGGCTTTCCTGGCGAGACCGAAGAGGACTTCGTCGCCACGCTGGAGGTGGTGGCCGAAGCCGGTTTCGACAGTGCCTACACCTTCATCTTCTCCCCCCGACCCGGTACCGAGGCGTTCGAGCTCACCGAGCATTTCGTGGCCCCCGAGGTGGTTGCCGAACGCTTCGAACGGCTGCGGCGGGTGGTGGAACGATCCACGGGGCTGTGTCATCAGGCTCGCATCGGCCGCCTCGAAGAGGTGGTGGTGGAGGGGCCCTCCAAGCGTGACCCGGCCGTGCTCACCGGCCGTACCGGGCAGAACAAGCTGGTGCACTTCCCCAGCCCACGTCTACTGCGGCCAGGTACCTACGCCAGGGTCGAGGTGATCGACGCCGGCAACCACCACCTGGTGGGACAACTGGTTGAGGTCACCGCCACACCCCGTCATCGCACCCGCATCCCGGTGGTGGCGGGCTGAGCGGCTTCGCTCCCGTCGCTGGTTGGCGGTCCCTCTCGGTGCCGGGCTGGTGGCTGGACCCAGCGCCGGGCCATGGCGCGGGCCTTGCTTTTCGGGGGCTCGACCCCACTCACCATGACGCGGAGCTACAGGCTTTGACCTGGCTCGGCCTGCGCCTGCCCGGGCTATACGGCTGCCCGCCGCCGGGTTCGGCGGGCGACGGAAGCGAC
>JANPEN010000158.1:0-4969 GCA_031422955.1 Acidimicrobiia bacterium | reverse complement strand
CCCCGTCAGGGTCGCCCGGTGTGACGCACTGGTTCGCCCCGTTGGGGTACGCGGGTACGTTGGTGCCCAGGAACTCGTTCCAGGCCTGGTAGGTACCCGAACCGGCCTGGATACCCCATACTTCGATAGGGGTGGTGTCCGCCGCGCCCCGGCCGTTGAGTTGACCCCAGGTGGTGATGGTGCAGTTCCCGAAGATGTCCAACAGCTGCGCTTGGGTGAGGCTGGTTACCGCTACCCGGGGCGGAACCAGTGTTGCGTCAGCCGAAGCCGGGCTGCCGGCCAGCGTCCGCCAGTTGATCGGGATGATCGCGTCGCGGGCGAAGCCGTTGAAGGTCAGCCCGGTGCAGTCGGAGGTGACTGGCTTGCGGGAGGAGCGGGCCAAATCGGTAGGCACCTTGTCCGCAACGAGTAGGCCACCTTCGAAGGTATTCTGCGCGCAGAGGGAGGTCACGCCTCGGCTGGAGCCCCAGCCGAAGGGGTCGTGGTCGACCCCGGTGTCGTGGTCGTAGTTTTCTGTGTCGAGCCCGGTCGAGCTGAGGCAGTCCGCCCACAAGGTTTTGAGTGCGTTCGGGGGCGCGGCCTGCGGGCGGCAACCTTCGGCCCCGTTGAAGATGCTGCGTACCTTCTGCATGGCACCGAAGGTGGTATCGGAACCACGGCCGTTGAACGTTTCTTGGGTGTTGGTGGAGGTGGCGGGCGGCACGGCGCTGGCGACCCCGGCGGACATGCTGGTAAGGCTGACTGCGGCGACCGCAGCCAGACCGATTTTCTTGAGGTTCATAATGATCCTTCCCTAGAGCTCGTTGAGTGAATCGTTCTCAGGCCGTGCGGCCGCGGCGGACGAGGAAGTACGCGCCACCCATGGCGGCGGCGCCGCCAAGGGGGATGAGTACGTTCAATGGCACCTCGGGCACGACCGGATCCGGTGCCGTCGTGGTGGTCGTCGGTGCGGTGGTGGTGGTCGTTACTACGGGCGCCCCCACGACGAAGCCGGGAATGAACGCCTGATCACCGACGTCGGCGAAAATTCCGGTGTTGATCCGTAGCCGGCAGGGCAACGCCGCCGTGCAATCGAACCCGGCGGGATCGATGATGGTGAAAAAGTCGCTGAAGGATCCGTCTGCATTGGCGGGGTCGGCAAAGTTCGCCGCGGACAAGAAGTCGCAGTCGTTGAACGGGTCGAAAGCGACTCCGCTGTTGGTGTTGGCGCACAACGAAACAATCACCTGGGAGCTCGCCGCCACGGTGCCGGGACCTCCCGACACGGTGATGGTCTGACCGTCGGTGAAGGTTCCGCCTTGAGGGGTCACCGAACCCCCGACCACCACAGCACCAGCTGAACCGGCGATGCCTAGGGATGCACTGGCCGCCATCGCGCCGAGCGCAACCAGTTGTTTAACACGAATCATGAATTCTCCTTGTTTGATGGACTTCCGCTCTTTGGTACGCAGCCTTCGCCGTGCGCAATCCGCCCGCCGACAACCGCGCGCTCACCTTGGCCGACGCCGACCACGGGGTTGAGCTCAGTTCCCGAAGAGTTCCCGGGATTGTTGAATCCCCTTCACGACTGGTTGGCCCTAACAGCGCTGCGGAAGGCCTCGGCGAGCTCGATCACCGTCGCCACGTACTCATCGGAATGGTTGTAGGCGTAGATGGCCGCCCGCAATCCCTCGTCGGTGGAGAGGTCCCCGCCGGCGGCGCAGAGGTAGTCCGCCGCGGCGAGGGCGGCGTCGCGGTAGTTGTTCGGGTCCGCCAATCCGTTGCCGTCGGCGTCGCGGCCGTAGCGCTCCCAGGTGGAGGGAATGAACTGAAACGGCCCCACTGCCCGGTCGAAGGCCGAATCGCCGTCGAAGCGACCGCCATCGGTGTCGGCAATGGCGGCGACGCCGTCCCCGTTGAGTTGTAGGCCAATGATCCGCGGGTAGACGGAGGCATCACGCAGGATCTGTGCCCCGCGGTAGCGACCGTGGTCGCTTTCCACCCTGGAGATGGCGGCGAGGACGGCCCAATCGAGACGGCAGGTGGGGTGCTCGACGAACGCACGGGCGCTGGCCCAGCTGAGGATGTCGAGGGCCCGGTCCGGAATACCGGTGGTCGGGCCCGAACCCACCGCTTCCCACACACCGTTGAGCCTTGCGGTGTCTTGGACCCGGCCCGCCTCGGTGTGCTCGGAGGCGATGGAGCGGCTGAGCGCCGCCAACGCGGTGTCGTAACGCTGGCGGGCCTCCGCCAGTGTTGCCGCCGGCTTCACCGGTGCTGCGGACGGCTTCACCGGTGCTGCCGGCTGGGCGCTGGCTCGGCGGGCCTCGGCGTCCAGTGCCTCCTGCAACTCCTGGCGGGCGGTGACGAAGCGGAGTTCCGCCTCGATACGCGCCGTGGTGGCACGCTCCATGCTGTTCACCAGATCGGTGACGGGGTCCCGTTCGTCGCCCTCGGCCACCACCGCGGTGGCGGTGACGAGCAGGCCTGCGCCCAAGAGCGCCCCTGCCATAAGCAGCGGCTTGCGTATCCGTTTCTTGTTACGCGAACCAAGGTTGTTCATCGGTGGGTCGACCTTTCCGCCGGACGCTTCGGCGCGGAAGGTAGAGCCCGGTTTGCCCGGAAGACGGGCTCGTTCCCCGAACCGAGCGAATCTGTTCATGCTCAGCTCCCCGCCGCTTCATCTCCGCCGGTGCTTGGCCTCATCATGAATGTCGGCTGAACGGGGCGTGGCCCAGATGACAGATCAAGGAAGGAATCCGGAACGAAAGCGAGGCCGGGCCGTCGGTGAGGCCAAGATCGGGGAGCGATGAACCAGCCCAACCGGAGCCAGGAGGCGGGACCTTGAATCAACTGGCTTCCACCGGCCTCGTTCAACCACCGCGCCGCGGGCTGCGGCCGGTGCGCCGGTTGTACAGCCTCAGGATGGTGAGGCACCGCAAACCGCGAGCAACTTCGTCCAGGACGGTTGCCGTGTGGCATCGCGGGCGCTTCGCCATGCTGGTGCTGGGTGTCGGCGTCGCTTACCATCAGTCGCTCAGGACGCTGGTCCGGGGGTTGGTGCTGGACACGCCGCTGGCCTATCTCGGTCTGGTTCCGCTGGTTGCCGCCGGCTTGGCGGTGGTCCTGGCCCGCCGCCCCGACCGCGGTCCTCCAATCCACGATCGCCAGTTGGATTACATCGTCGGGCTACCGCTCTTGGTGGGTGCCTTGCTGGCAAACCTGGTGTTGCCTACGCAGTTGGACACCAAGTTCTGGCTGTGGCGGCTGGACTTGCTGACCTTGCCCTTCTTCGTGGCCGGGGCCGCCTTCCTGCTTTTCGGCACTCGGGCCACCTGGAAGCTGCGGGTACCTATCATTTTTCTCTTCGCCGCCTGGCCCTACCCGTACACCGAGGCACTGTTTCGATGGACCGACGGGTTCACCTTGCTGACTATTCGCGCCCTTGCCTGGCTCTTGCGCTTCGTGCCTTGGGCAGTGCACAACCCCAGCGGCGACGGCTCGAAGTTCGACATCGTCCATCAGGGGAAGGCCTTCACGCTGAGCGTGGCCTCCCAATGTTCTGGGGCCAACAGCCTGGTGGGCTTCTTGCTCATCGGCTCCGCCTTCGTGATGCTGATGCGGGGCCCCCGGCTTGGCAAGTTTGCCTGGTTGCTCGTCGGCGCCTCGGTGACGTGGATGCTGAACCTCTTTCGCATCATGCTGCTATTCGGCATCGGCCAAAAGTGGGGGGAGCGGGTGGCGATCGATGCCTTTCACCCGTTCATTGGGCTGGTGCTGCTCAATCTCGGGCTCATCCTGCTCATCGTGGGCATGCCCCTGTTCCGGTTATCGCGACCGACTCGCTCTACGGCTCCGAGAACACCGATCTCTGGTGCGGTGGCCGCGCCGGCCTGGGCCTTGGCCCGGCAGGTGTTCATCTCTATCGCCGCCCTGCTCGGTGTGCTCAACAGCGGGATCGTGGACTACGGCCTGATCGCCTCCGACATGGGTGTACCACGGCTGGCGTCTTTCACCGCCCGGCCGCCGACCTTGGCCAACTGGGCGACGCCGCAGGTGACGAACACCTATGAGTGGGGCCGCCGCTTCTTTGGCGAAGACTCGACCTGGCTTCGCTTCTCCCTGCCGTCGGGTCCTCCGGGTAGCGGCCCGCTCACCACGACGTCACCGATCATCGCCGATGTCATCTCGACCTCGAGCCTGGGCCGGTTGGAAACGTATGGTGTCGAAGCCTGCTACAGCTTCCATAGTTACGACGTTTCCGACCAGGTCGACGTGGACATGGGCGGCGGCGTGCGCGGTACGTTTTTGTCCTGGCAGGCCAAGAAGGGCCCGCGCTACTCGGCGCTGTTCTGGCATTGGCCGGTGGTCGAGAACGGTAAGCGCCGTTTCGAGCGGGTCACCCTGCTCTTGCCCGATTCCGCCGTTACCGCGACACCCGGGGGCGACACCGAGGTGGCCGACTTTGCCTCCACCATGGAGGCGGCCATCTCTCGTGGCCGCCCGGGCGTGGACCCCGCCGGGGGCGCCGTGGGTCAGCATCGCCTTTTCCTGGTGCAGGTAGGCCGCCAGATTGTGCAGAACCAGCCCGCCGAGAATATCCAGATCTGATGGCATCCAGTTTATCCCCCCAGGAGACGAGCATGTTCAGGCGACGCATGCTCGGAGTTCGGGAACCGGCCATCTCCGCGTTGTCCGGCCTGGCCCCGCCCGCTTCTAGCGTTCGATTGGTCGTGTACACGTGCGTTCTTGAGTTGGACCGCGGGCAGAGTGGGCGGGTGAACAGCAATGCATGAGAGCACCGACATCCCTCGTTCAGTGCAGTCAGGACGCTCCCTCGCCGATCGGCTCTTCCGCGGAATGGCGCTCGGCAGCGGCTTGGTTTCCTTCGCCATCATCGGCGGAACGCTTATCTTTCTCGCCTCCTACGCCTGGCCAGCCATCCGCAGCCAGGGGTTCGGGTTCCTCACCAGCAGCGTTTGGAGCCCTG
>JANPEN010000157.1:0-2535 GCA_031422955.1 Acidimicrobiia bacterium | reverse complement strand
CTTTGCGACTGCACTTGTCGCTGTAGCCGCGAGTTGCGCTCTGTTCTACGCCAGTCGTTGGGCTTCGAATCGCCTAAGAGATCGCCCGCGACGGAACCGGCCGATCCGCAACCTGCCGCCGCACCACCTAGGTCCG
This sequence comes from Acidimicrobiia bacterium, assembly GCA_031422955.1. Lineage (GTDB taxonomy): Bacteria > Actinomycetota > Acidimicrobiia > Acidimicrobiales > CAIXPF01 > CAIXPF01. Next base: position 2,399 of record JANPEN010000157.1, on the reverse strand, counting down.
CCAGTCGATGTCGACGCTGTTGGGTATGAGCGTGAAGGACTCCGCCACCGCCGCTCGGCGCAGCTGCCGGTCGAACGCTGCGAACTCCTCGAGGTTCCCGAGGGCCCTGCGGGCTACGAGGGCCGTTGCGAGCTGCACTGCGTCGTAGGCTCGTAGTGCGTGCTGGGCGACGACGGCAGTTGCTTCGGTGAGCACAGCGGCGTTGAGCACTACGACCGCGAATCGGCCAGCGGGGTCGGTCAGGTCTGCTTCGAACGCGGCGAGCAGGGTGACCGCGTCTGAGTCGTCGAGTTCACCGAGGCGTTGTTTCCGCCACAGCGCAGACGCCACCTCGACTCGGGTCAGCGCAGCGGTTACCAGCAGTCCGGTCCGTTCACGGACGGTCTCGTAGCCGCGTTCGGGAACGTACAGCTTCACTATTGCGGAGCTATCGGCGTATGCGGTCACCTTCCGGAGGAGATCAGCTTGTCGAGTGGAGTGCCGGAGGCGGCTCGTTGGCCGGCCTTGATGACCGCACGTTGCGATGGCCGGCGGGCCGGTGCAGCCGTTGATTCCTCGAGCAGTCCGGCCAAGGCCAGGCGCTCTCGAACGGCACCAGCCTCGGATCCGGAGAACGCCGGGTCCGTCGCCGCGGACAGAACCACCGTGATGTACTCGTTCAAGGACCGGCTCGACCGGGCGGCCGCCTGCCGTACCCGGTCTACGATTTCGTCGTCGGCTCGCCAACTCACTTGCGCCATGCAGCCATGCTAGCAGTCATGAAAGCACCAGCGCAGGCTGTACTTGGACGATGTGGAGGACCTGGTACTCGCCGAGCAGATAGGCCGGGCCCTCCGACGCCAGCCGTTCGAGATGGGTCTCCGCCAGTTCGAGCGTCAGCCGGGGATCGGTGACGATTTCGTCCCAAAGCTCCATCACATCGGCCTTGGTCATCGTCGGGATGGCCGCCAGGTCTGCGCCCGTGACGGTGTCGGCATCGATGCTCGCCCGCAAATGCGGAAGCTGCCATCCTGTGTTTGCCGATGGACCCATCTTGATTCGTGTTCTTTCGGTCAGGATGGCACGATCAGCAGAAACTCTCGACCCTCCGGGCCGCTGCGGACATACCATTCTCCCGCGTGCAGCGGGTCAATCCCAGCCTCGGCGGGCGAGTTCGTAGCGCACGGCGGCCATGGCCATGCGGCTGCCGCTGAGACCTTGTTCGCTGGTGGAGCTATAGCCAAGGGTGAGCTGCTGGCGCTCGTCGTGTTCGGACGTCACGCCAAGTTGGGTGGCGAGGTGTGTGCTGTAGACGACGGTGGCGGGTTCGAGGCCCATACCCATGTGCAGAAGAAGGCCGCGGGCGATGTCGTCGTGTTCCTCGGCATGGGCGAGCGCGGCGAGCAGCAGGGCGCTGTCGCACGCCTCCCCAGTCAACCGGCCGCTGATGGCCCGTGCCGCGTGGACCCGGATGTGGTGTTCCGCTTGGGCCGCGTTGTCGAGCGCGAGGTTGGCGAGTGCCCGGATCTCGTCGCTGTTGGAGGAGGGGACACCGAACTGTTCCAGCCAGGCGACGGTCTCCAATGCCGCCGCGGGTTCGCCGAGCAGCAGCTGACACACCGCGGCGTGCTTCACGGCACGGGTTGCAGCGGTGGTGAAGTAGTCGGCGGACATCGATTGGGCGAGCCACGCCTGGGTGTTACGCAACGCCGTCTCGTAGTCCCCGGCGCCGGCGGCCATGCGAGCACTGACCCAGATAATTAGACCGGCGGCCATGTCGGTGTTCAAGCCCGGGCTTGTCACCAACGCGGCATCGAGTTCGGATTGGGCCTGGGTGAGCTGCTCGCGCCCGGTCTCATGCTCGGTGAAAGACGTCACCAAGGCGAGCACGGTGAAACCGACGACCCGTAACGGCGGGATCGGGGACGTCGTGAGGACGGCCCCGATCTGTCCGATAGTCAACCAGTCGTTCAACCAGACCAGGGTTAGGAGGAGCGCCACTCGGAGGTGGTCGGCGAGCTCGTTGTCCTCGATCTCGCAGGGTGGTATCGCCCGTTCGATCGCGGCGCGGGCCTCCAGCGCGGCCCCGTCGAACAGATAGGCCGCAAAGCTACCCGCCATGAGCTCGCCCGCCAAGACCCACTGAGCGCTGCTCGCCGCCCATTCGAACGCCGCCGCGAGGTTGCTGCGATCGGGTCGTAGACGGACGCCGAGACGCAGCTCGGAAAAACCGGTTCGTCCGTGTAGCGACGCCAAAGCGTGGAAGTGGCTCAGGTGCCGACTCCGGGCGTCGGCCGCTTCGCCCGCGTCGAGGAGGCGGTCTTCGGCATAGGCCTTCACGGTCTCCAACAGGCCGAAGCGGGCACGGTGACCCCCCTCCACCCGTAAAACCAATGACTTGGCCACCAACGCCTCCACCG
>JANPEN010000156.1:0-1573 GCA_031422955.1 Acidimicrobiia bacterium | reverse complement strand
CTCGCGAGCTTGTCCCCCCAGCACCTTCGGAGGTGGCCACGTTGTTCGCGCTCGCTCAGGAGCGCGATCCGGAGTTTGCGACGTTTGTCATGCTTGCCGCGGCGACCGGTGCCCGCCGTAGCGAGCTAGTCGCGTTGCGCTGGCCTGCCGTTGACCTCGAATCCGGCATCGTCACGGTTCGAGGTGGGTCGTCGCCGAGGAGTTCGCCAGCACCGACGGCGCCGAGACGGTGCTGCTCTTCGGATCGGCGGCGGCCCGCTACTGCGGTGAACCAGGCCGCGGAGCGAACGACATCGACGTGCTCGTCATCGGCAAACCTGGCCGCGACGCCATCGACGCGGCCGAGCGTGCCGAGCGGCGCATCGGGCTGCCCGTGCAGGCAACCGTGCGCACCCGCACGCAATGGGAGGCCAAAGCGCGAGAGCTTCATCAAGGAGACCGGCGCGCGACGTCTCGTCATCGTCCTCGAAACCCGATGCGCTCGCCCTTCGCGGCCAATGGTGGCCTACGATGCTCGTGTGAGCGCCGACAAGGTCTGGACTGCCGACGAGATCGAGCGGATGGCTCCTGATGAGCGCTACCGGCTGTTCAACGAGCGGGTCGTGACGGACCTGTCCACGTTGCCCCCTGATTTCGTGGCGAAGGTGCGCGCCAAGGGCAGAGCGCTCCTCGCTGAACGCGGGATCATCCACCCGGAGTCGTGAACCAGCCGCGTCGTAGCGTGCGGGTGACCGACCGGTTCTTCGAGGCCCTCGACAGCCAGCTCGGACCAGATCGCTCCCCCGAGGGTGCTCCCTCGGCCACTGACTTTCTCGTCCTCGAGCTGCCGCCGGTCGTCGAGCGGTTCGCCACCGATTTCGACGGCTTGCCCGAGGTCATAACCGGGTTCGCCGCCGCTCGGGTCCTGATCGCCTCCGGCATTCTCGTGCGCGGCATTCTCGTGCGCGGCATTCTCGTGCGCGGCATGGTCGTGTACGGCATCCTCGTCGACGACCAGACGATCGAGCTGGTGGACATCGACCTCGACACCTCGACCGACCACCCGGACTGACAGCCGCGGCCCCACCGAAAAAGCCGGCCGCGCTACCCACGCGCTACCCAACTTCTCCGGAAGCCGCCGGACCCGCCGAAACGTCGCCCAACGACCGGTTCGCGAAGGCCCTGGTAGCGTCGCTCGCAACCACACCGGTGAGGACAGCCCGTCACCTGGCGAGACGACCGAACCGGGGCTACGGATCGGAAGGTTGGGGCACTCGGGCGCCTCCGGGCATGTTGTCATCTCTGTGGCGTCTCCGAGCTCGCTCCAGAATTGCGCGCCCAGTTGCTCGTCCAGAACCTGCCGACTGTGGCCAACGATCTGGAACCCGGTGCAGGCTCGGGGTGGTGGCAAGCGTGGGGCGGGGTTGGCGCCGGCCACGATCAGGCGCATCCATGGCATCCTGCGCCGGGCCCTCGAACAGGCGGTGCGGTGGGGCTGGTTGGCCAACAACCCTGCGGCGAGGTGCTCCCCACTGCGGGTTCCCGCCGCCCGCCTCGAGCTGCCCGCACCGGCGGATGTGGCTGGGCTGTTCGC
>JANPEN010000155.1:0-5555 GCA_031422955.1 Acidimicrobiia bacterium | reverse complement strand
GAACCGGAATGGCGCCGAGCCGAGATCCCCGCGGCCGGCGGTCACGGGAACGCCCGCTCGCTGGCGTTGTGCCAAGCGGTGGTGTCCTCCGAAGAGGTCAACGGGCACAAGTTGCTCTCGCGCGGCGCCACCGACGCCATTTTCGACCAACAGTCAAACAACGTGGACCTGGTGATCGGCAGCCCGTTCCGCTTCGGCATCGGCTGGGCCCTGGCCTCACCCGATCTCGAGTTCAACCCCGGCCCCCGCGGCTGTTTCTGGGGAGGTTGGGGCGGCTCGCTGGTGGTGAACGACGTGGCCACGCAGACCACCATGGCCTACGTCATGAACAACATGCGCGAAGGCACCGTCGGGGATGAACGAGCCCACCGTCTCCTGGCTGCCACCCAAGCCGCCACGGCCTGATCGCTCCGTCCATTGCCCAGAACCGCACGCAACGTCGTTCGAGCTGTCCCTGTCGTCACCACCGGCACTAACGCCTACCGACGCGCCGACGACATCGGCGTCATCCCCGCAGCGCTGCTCACCCACTGACCCACGAGCCGCATCGTGTAGCGGAGCGGCTACGGTTCGCCGATGGATCTGGAACTCTTGGCCTGGGGATTCGGGCTTGTCGAAGGGCCCCGCACCGACGGGCAGGGTGTGCTGTATTTCTCCGACGCCACCAAGGGGGGCGTGTTTCGCCGCAGCCGCGATGGGGTCATCGACACCTTGGTCCCTGATCGCAGGATGGTGGGCGGGCTGGCCCTGCACGCCGATGGTGGGCTCGTCCTGTCCGGCGCCGACGTTTCCCACTGGAAAGATGGTCAATTCCGCGTCCTGCTGCGCCACGAGGACATTAAGCACTGGAACGACCTCCAGCCCGACCGGCACGGCCGCATCGTGGTCGGCAGCGTGCGCAGCGACCTGTTCGACCCCACCGTAGAGAAGGTCCCCGGCGCGTGTCACCGCATCGAGCTCGACGGCTCCTGCACCGATCTCTACGACGGGGTCGAGGTCAGCAACGGCATCGGCTTCTCCCCCGATGGCGCCACGCTCTACCAGTGCGATTCGACCAGCAAGGGTCTGTGGGCCCATGACATGGCCCCGGACGGTTCGGTCTCCAACCGTGTCCACATCGGGCGCGCCGCCTTCGAGCGCGGCATACCTGACGGCATGTGTGTGGATGTCGAGGGTAACCTTTGGGTGGCCCACGTCGGTGGTCGCCGGGTGGCGAAGCTGAACCCACAGGGTGAGCTCATCGGCGAAGTCCCTGTGCCGGCCAAAGCCGTTACCAGCGTCGCCTTCGGCGGCCCCGACTATGACGAGCTGTACATCGTGACCGCCGACAACCTCGATGACGCGGCCAAGGGCGGCTCCATCTTCCGAGCCCACCCCGGCGTCGCCGGCGTGCCCACACCGCTCGCCCAGGTTTAGGCCCCTACGCCCCAGACCTTCCTTTAGCTGACCCACAGCCTGTCACCCGGTAACCCTGTCTCACTCGTCTGTTGGTAGTACCGAAACCCGAGGAGGGCCCATGGCCAGAAATGCATTCCGTACGATCAACTCGCTCGCCGCCCTGGCCTGGCTAACCGTCGGCGGCTACGGGATCTGGCAGATCCTCGACCAAGGCTCCAGCGATTACTGGCATATCCCCTACCTCATCCTCACCCTTGCCCTCGTGGTAGGCGGGGTCCTCACCGTGGTTGCGGTGTGGAACTTGAGCCGCGGCGTTGAGCGTCCACCGTTACGTTGGATCGGCTTGGCCTTCTGCGCCCTGGGGGTGGTGCTGAGCACCGTGGCCGCCTGGGCCGTTCCGGTCTGGATGACCCTGTTCGCGGTTGGCTTCGGCCTCGTTGCCATTTCCGGATCCAAGCCATGGCGGCGCGCCGTGGCGTTCCTCGCCGCGGCTCAGCTGGTGGGCATGGCGGTGATGTTCACCGCCATGGCCGCCGAGGTAGGCCGGCGCGATGAATACGGCGATCACCCCGCCGCCTTCGGCATCGGCGTCCTGGTCACCGCGGCCGCCACGGTGTGGTCCCTCTACCAGCTCGACCGTAGTGCGAGCCATGCCCAGGCCCGCAACGACGGCGGGATTCTGCTGAGCGGCCCCGGCGGGATCTGACCGGACCAGCCGGGGTCTAGGGCCCTGAGTACTTTTACGCACCATGACCGAGTCCTCGTCTCTGGTCTCACACCGGCGCCGCTGGGACACTCGACCTATCGAGCAAGCGCACCGAGACAAGGACGGCCAGCAATGAAAACAATCGTGGTTGGAACCGACGGGTCCCCCTCATCAATGCAGGCAGTGGAGCACGCAGCAACGTTGGCTAGCGCTCTCCAAGCGGACCTGCACATCGCCTGCGCGGTGCGCCCCCCTATCGAAGTGGCATCGATGAACCCCATGGGGGCGGCATTCCTGCCCAACTGGGCGGAAGCAGCCAATGCCGAGGCAGCCGCCGCCGTGGCCCGCGCTGCTGAGGTGGCCCGCCAGGCCGGCGCCACCGCAGAAGGACACGTGCTCAATGGTGAACCAGCCACGGCCCTCATCGAGTTCAGCGAACGCGTCCGGGCCGATCTGCTCGTCCTGGGCAGCAAAGGGATGCAAGGGCCCGCTCGCTTCCTGCTGGGCAGCGTGCCCAACCGCTGCGCCCACCACGCCCACTGCTCGGTCCTGATCGTGCGGACCACCTAGCAGCAACGCACGTCGCAGCTACCCCTTCGTCACCTAGGATCAACGAGGTTCGAACCAAGGTTAGATTCGGTCAGATTCGAAGGAGTGCCGTGGCAGACCACGAGGCGATCATCATCGGTGCCGGCTTGAGCGGCATTTGCCAGCTCTATCGATTGCAGGAAGCGGGCACCGACGCCATCGTCATCGAGGCGGGGGGCGATGTCGGTGGCACCTGGTACTGGAATCGGTACCCCGGCGCCCGTTTCGACTCCGAAAGCTACACCTACGGGTACTCATTCTCCAAGGAATTGCTCCAGGACTGGAGCTGGAGTGAGCACTTCGCCGGCCAACCGGAAACGCTACGGTATTTGAACCATGTGGTGGACCGCTTCGGCCTGCGCCCCCACATGCAGTTCGGGGTCAAGGTGGAACGGGCCACCTACAACGAGGATGCTCGCACGTGGACGGTGCAACTTTCCGACGGCCGAACCCTGACCTGTAACTTCTTGATCACCGCCATTGGCATCCTGTCCTCCCCGACCATGCCCCGCATCGAGGGCATCGAGCGTTTTGCGGGTCCGTCGTTCCATACCTACAACTGGCCCCACGAACCAGTTGATCTCACCGGGAAAAAGGTTGCCGTCATCGGCACCGGCGCCACCGGGGTGCAGATCATCGGAGAAATCGCCGACAAGGTGGCGGAGCTGACCGTGTTCCAGCGTCGGCCCAACTGGTGTGCCCCGTTGCACAACGCCAAGATCACCGACGAGGAACAGGCCGAGATCAAAGCCACCTACGACGAGATCTTCGAACGCTGCCGGCTGACGGCGGGCGGCTTCATCCACCGTACCGACCGCCGCAAGCTGTTCGAGGTAGAAGAGGAGGAACGCTTCGCCTTTTTCGAGGAGCTCTACGCCTCTTCCGGCTTCAGGATCTGGCAGGGCAACTTCCGTGACGTCTTGATGGAAGAAACCGCCAACGCCGAGTTCACCAGCTTCGTGGCCAACAAGATCCGCGAGCGGGTGAAGGACCCCGCCCTGGCCGAGAAACTGATCCCCACCGACCATGGCTTCGGCACCCGCCGGGTCCCCATGGAGACCAACTATTACGAGGCTTACAACCGCGACAACGTCCATTTGGTGGACATCAACGACACGCCCATCACCGCCATCACCGAAACCGGCCTGCAAACCAGTGCAGGCCACCATGACGTGGACGTCATCATCTACGCCACCGGCTTCGACGCCGTCACGGGCGCCTTTGACCGGATGGACTTCATCGGTGCCGGCGGCCAGAAACTGCGCGACAAATGGAACGACGGGCCCGTCACCTACCTCGGCGTGCAAACCGCAGGCTTTCCCAACCTGCTCATGCTGGCCGGACCCCAAGGCGGGTCGGGTTTCACCAACTTCGGTCGCGGCATCGAAGAAGCGGTGGACTGGACAACCGCGCTCCTGGCTTATCTCCGCGAGCACGGCCACACGCGCGTGGACACCACGCCCGCGGCGGAACAAGCGTGGGGGGAGCACGTGAAAGACATGTACGACCTGCTGCTGCTGGGCAAGACCAAATCCTGGTTCACCGGCTACAACTCCAACGTTGAGGGCCACGACAAGACCCGCTACCTGGTCTACAACGGCGGCGCCCCCCGCTACCGCAAACAACTGGCCAGCGTCGTCGAAAACGGCTACGAAGGCTTCGTGCTCGACTAGTTGAGTGGGCCCGGCCCGGCCCGCCATCGAACGGGCTCCGCTCTGCCCGAACTGCGGCGTCACCGCGCTCCCCGCCCATCAGTCCAACGTGATCGACTCGCACTTCGTCTGTGACAACGACGGATGCGACGCCTTCGGGGAGACTGTCTGAACCGCTCTGGGGAGCTCGGTGTTTCTGGCCGAGTCGGTGGCGGCCGCAATTGTTCGAGCAGGACCACAAGCGACCAGGTTAGGGTCGGGCCATGAGCGTCACCTTGGACTGGTATGGCTGCGCCACCTACCGACTGACCATCGGCGACATGGTGGTCTTCCTCGATGCCTACATCGACCGGGTGCCCGGCGCGGCCGGTCCGCAACCCCCCCAGCGGCCAGAAGACATTGAACGGGCCGACTGGATCGTGATCGGCCATTCCCACTTCGATCATCTGTGGGGGGCGGAACGCATCGCCCGCCGCACCGGCGCCACCATCATCGGCTCCCATGAGACGGTGCGGGTCATGGAGGCCGCCGGTGTGCCGCTGTCACAATTAATGGCGGTGGCTGGCGGCGAGCGCATCCGCCTGGCCGACGACGTGCATGTGTCGGTCTATCCCAGCCTGCATTCTTGCGTGTGGTCCCATCAGGGCATGCACCCCGCCGACGAGGTGTGTCTGGGAGATCTCTTCGTCACCCATCAGGAGCGCCAGGCCCGCTTCGCCGGGCTGTTCGACTACATCGCCACGCTCGGCGAGGACACGGTGACCCACCTGCGCGAGTCTGCCCAAGGCCCACGGGGTGATGGCCATACCCTGGTGTATGTCTTCGACACACCGGAGGGTACGTTGCTGTACCAGGACACCTCCGGTCACTGGTCGGGCATCGTGAAGGATCTGCGACCCGACGTGGCCATCATCGCCGCCGCCGGCCGGGGCAACATGGACGGTGAACCCATTCAGGGTTCCCTGGCCCAGTTCGTGGCCCGCCAGGCCGCGTTGCTGCGCCCGGCCCGAGTCATGCTTTCCCACCACGACAATTGGCTGCCCGGGTTCTCCATCGCCACCGACGTCGCACCCATACGAGAGGAACTGTCCCGATGGCTGCCCCGAAGCGAGTTGGTCGAACTCGGCTATCTGGACAGCTTCGAGGTGTTCGCCGGTCTCAACCGCCTCTGATGCCGACCTGGGGATCGTTTCCGTTCGAGGATCCTCGTG
>JANPEN010000154.1:0-3045 GCA_031422955.1 Acidimicrobiia bacterium | reverse complement strand
GCCGGCGGGGCCCTCGTGCTGCATGGGTTGTCGGGGGGTGGCGGTCAGGCTGACCGGTCAAGGTGGTGGTGGCGGGCCTGTGCTTGTTGGTGTTCGACGGCCAGGGTGGGAGGCCAGCGTGCGGTTTGGCGGGTGGTGACTGGTGGGTGGTGGTCCACGATGAGTAAATGCTCGGTGGTGTCCGGGTCGGATTCGGGGTTCCAGGCGGCGGCGTTGTAGAGGCACAGCCGGCTGAGGGTGCGCATGAGTGGGGCGTTGCGGCTGAGGTTGCGGGCCAGTCCCAAGCGAACGGCGAGCTCGGCGAGGTCGATTTCTAGGGTGGCGCCGGCGGTGAGGTGTCTGCCGGCCCAGCGCAGCAACGCAACGGAGGTGGGGCCGAGGACGGGGGTGTAGAAGTCCACGATGTAGGGGTGGTCGATGGGGAAGGCCTCGTCGGGGCGGGCCACGGGGTAGGCGGTGAGGTAGGGGAGTGGCATTGGCCTGGTGCCTTCACGCTGCCCGGTTGGCGACGGCCAGGCCGAGGTCGGTGAGGATGCGGCGGGCGCAGCTGATCGCTCGTTCTGCTGTGGCTTGGATGAGTTCGGTGTCGCCTTGGGACCAGCGGGCGAGGTAGGGGAAGCTGTAGTTGTCGGTGTCGATCCCGAGGGTGGCGCAGACCAGGTAGGCGGTGGATTCGGCCTCGACCTCCATCCTCGCCCGGTCCGCCACGGTGCGCTCGGCGTCATCGTGTAACAGGACGTGGCCCAATTCGTGGGTGAGGGTCTTGACGGCCTGGGCGGGGGAGAGGTCCGGGCGCACGGTCACCTGTCGGGTCGTGAAGTTCGTGGTCCCATTCGCCGGCGCGCAGTCCTTGCGTCCCAACGTGAACCCTGCTGTGGCCACCAGCGGGGCGAGTTGGTCGTACCAGCCGGCGTTGTCCTCCCCGGCGAGCAGGGTCGGGGTCACGTCGGGTATCGGGTTGCCGTCGGTCTGAGAGACGTCGAACACGTACACGACCCGGAACCCGCGTAGCACCCGGACCAGTTCGGCATGCGCTGCGGTGTCAGCGTCGGTGACGGGCCGAATTCGGGAAACCATCGGCGCCAGGATGGCTATCCCGCGTTCGCCTTTGCGGACCTGCCGGCGGACCTTGCGCCAGGTGTGAAATCCTGCGACTCGGGTGGCGTCGGGGTTCTGGGCGAGGATCAGCCAGATGTTGTTGGGGCTGTAGGTGTGGAATCGTGCGGCGACGTCGAGCATCTGGCGCCATTGGTCCCCGGTCACGATGGCGTGCACCGCGTGTTCGATGTGCTGGTGGGCCTGGGCGAGTTGATCGTGGTTCGCCATTGGTGAGACTCCCGTGTCGGTGTTGCCTTGGCAGCAAGGGCGCCGCCTTGTTGCCATAGGGAGCCAAACCCGCTCGCCCGGCGGTGGGGTCAAGGGTCAGCCGCAGGCTGAGAGAGGACACGTAGCGCAGCGCAGTCCCACAACGACCCTTTACGCCACCGCCGGACGGGCTACCCCCCAACAAGGACGCCCGCGAAGCGGACACCAAACAACCCCGCACCTGGCGCAGCGGTGTTGGCCGACACGCCCGTTCAGCACATGTAGGGGTGGCCTGGCGACCTCGGCCAGAGCGCGGTCACCGTTTCGTGGACCATTGACGGCTCTTCGCGATCGGGCGGGGTCAGTGGCCGAGTAGGTCCCAATTGCAGCGGCCGGTGTAGAGCAGGACGCGGAGTCGGTAGTTGTCGAAGTTGCGGAAGCCGTGACCGACTTTCTTAATCTTCTTGATCAACAGGTTCAACGCTTCTGTCGGCCCGTTGGATGCGCCGGTGATGTGCCAGTTGAGGATCTGGTCCCGCCAACGCTTGAGCGTGCGGGCCATCGAGCGGAGCTCCGGTGGCCGGGCCTGAGCGCAGTCATCGATCACGCCGTCCAACCAGGCTGCGGCCACGTCGGGATCGGCGGCGAGGGTGTAGAGGTTGCGGAGGCATTCCTTGGCCAACCAGGCGTCGTGGACGTGCCCGTCAGGATCGCCGGCGGCGAGCAGGCCCCGCAGCTTCGAGGTGCCGTTCTCGTCGAGTCTTTCGGCGGCATTGGTCAACAGCTTGCGGGCCCGGTAGAGCGGATCAGGCTTGCGGCCCCGATGGCCGAGGGTCTCGTTCTGGGTGCGGCGGCGGGCCTTGTCCAACGCCCGGGTGGCCACCCCGACCACGTGGAAGGGGTCCGCAACGGTTATCGCGTCGGGAACGTACTTGCCCAACGCCTTTCGGAACGGTTCGTGCAGATCACACCGTGACCTCGATCTCGTCCTTCCACGCCTGCGGCTGATCGCTCAACCACTGGTGCGCACCCCGCCGGATGCGACGGCGGTGGTGCTACCAGAACGTCCGAAACCGCCTACCACAAGCCCGGGAGCGGTCCTTGCCGCCCGGGTGCTGCGCATGGCCCGCCACGGGCCGTAGGGCGGCTCAGGCGCCGATCTGACCTTGCTGTCCGCCCACGTCGCCCGGGCCAATCCGACTTGAACCCTGCCGGTTTGCTTCAACGCGACCCACCACCGGCTTTCCCCAGGTCCAGACCCGGTTCAGTGTTACCGGACGGACAGGACTCTCCGCCAAATGGGCGGACCGGTGTTGGCGGCCAAACCCGCTCTTGAAGAGCGTGAACCAGTAGCAGTGGTCAGTTCGTGATGTAGGCGCTGCTGCCGAGCGCAAAGACGGGACACTCGCTCAGGGTGCCGATCGTGAAGCCACCAGTGCCGCCGGCTGCCCGTGTGGGGAGGCCGGCGCCGGGGGCTCGGGGATTGAGGAGCTATCCCCCGAAGGGTGGTGCTTGCATCATGTTCTTGCACGCTGGGGTGCTCATCATCTGGGCCATGTCACGGTTGCCATCGCGCATGAGCCGCATGTGCTGGTCCATGGCCTGAGAGGGGTTCTGGGCCGGGGTGTGGTCTCCGGCCCACGCCGTGGCGGTGGGGGTGTGGATCACGCCTGCAGCGAGGACGCTTGAGGTGAGGAGCATTCGTACACGTCGTCTCATTGGGATCTGGCCTTTCGTCTT
>JANPEN010000153.1:0-7679 GCA_031422955.1 Acidimicrobiia bacterium | reverse complement strand
GCCGACGGCACCGCCACCGAATACGTAGGTGGCTTCGCCGAGTTCGTCGTGCAACGCGAGGATCGTCTGGCCCAGCTGCGCGCCACCGCCGCCGCCCAGCAACGCCAGATCGCCCATGTCGAGAAATTCGTCGAGCGTTTCCGCTACAAGGCCACCAAGGCCCGTCAGGTGCAGAGCCGGCTCAAGACCCTCGAACGTCTGGAGCGCACCGAGCTGCCCACCAACGTGGAACTGGCCGCCCGGTTCTCCTTTCCCGAACCCCAGCGAAGCTCCCGGGTGGTGGCCGAGCTGCACGATGTCAGCATCGGCTACGACGGCGAAGCAGTGCTGACCAACATCGATCTCATTATCGAGCGGGGCGAGAAACTGGCCCTGGTCGGGCCCAACGGCGCCGGCAAGACCACCCTCATCCGGCTGTTGTTGGGCAAGCTGGCCCCCCTGAGTGGGGAATGCACCATGGGGGCCAACGTGGACGTGGCCTACTTCGCCCAGGAACAGGCCCAGATCCTCGATGACTCCCTCACCGTGGCCATGGAGTTCCAAAAAGCGGTGGGCGACCGGCCCAAGGGCCGCAACCTGCGCACCGTGTTGGGCAGCTTCGGCTTTCCCGGCGACGCCGCCGATCGACGCATCGGGGACCTATCGGGGGGGGAACGAACCCGGCTCGCCCTCGCCAAGATCATGGTCAACCCGGTCAACTTGCTGGTGTTGGACGAGCCCACCAACCACCTGGACCTGCAGAGCTGCGACGTGTTGGAGGATGCCCTGCGGGCCTATCCGGGCACCGTGGTGTTGGTCAGCCACGATCGCTATCTCATTCGGGAGGTGGCCCAGTCCCTGGTGGCAGTGCGCGACGGTCGAGCCCTGCGCTTCGACGGGGTGGACGAAGCGGTGCTCTCGCCCTCCTCGGCGCAGGTGGCCGCCTCCCGGTTCGGCACCGGCGGCCCCGTCAGCCGCGGCGCCGCTCCCGGGCGCAGCAACACCCGTCCCCCCGGCCCCGCCGGAGCCAAGGTCCCCGGCCGCTCCACGGGCGGGTCGGGTACGAGCAAAACCAAGGAGAACCAGGCCAACCCGACCAGCCGGGCCGGCCGGCCGGCCGGGCGCGACCCGTCCGGATCCACATCCGGATCCAGTTCATCGTCATCCTCGCCATCCTCATCCTCGCCCTTACGCCCCGCCTCTGCGCCGACGCTGACTGGCGTTCGGGCCGAGGTGAGCCGGGGCGAGGCGAAACGCGGCGAGGCAGAGATTCGCCAGCAGCGGCATCGGGCCACCCGGGAACTGCGCAGCCGGGTCGACAAGCTCGAACGCCAACTGGCCAAGGCCGAGGCCGACGTGGCCGACGTGCAACGCCAGTTGGGCGACCCCGCCGTCTACGCCGACGCCGAGCAGGTCAAGGTGCTGGTCCAAGCCCACAACGTGGCCAAGGATAAAGCCGCCACCCTGATGGACTCCTGGACCGAGGCCCAACTGGCCCTCGAGGCCGCGGCCGCTCCCTTCGACTGAGCGGTCAACCAGCCAGGAGCCCCGCCACCAGCACCTCGGCCGCCAACACGGCGGCGAGGTGGGTGTTGACCCTGGGGATAGCGGGGAACACCGAGGCGTCGATGACGTGCAAACCGTGGTAGCCGTGCACCGCGCCCGAGATCGGATCCACCACCGCGGCGGGATCCTCGGCTTCGCCCATGGCGCAGGTCCCGCAGGCGTGGACGTAGTCACCGCTGTGGCGAGCCAGCCACTGGTCGAGACCCTGATCGTCGGCCAGCAGTTCCTCGAGTGCCAAACGGCCCAGCCCTTCGAGGGAGAGGACCTCCACCACCGGGTGAAAGGCGCGGTGCTGCGCCAGCGCCACCATCCGGCGCAGCCCGTCGCGCAGGCGGAACCGGTCACGCTCGTCTTGGAGGAGATCGAAGTCGACCACCGGGTCCCCCCGCCCATCAATGGACACCCGGCCTCGGCCGAAGGATCCCATGACCGCCACCTGGGCCACCGCCGTGCTCAGCGAGGCCGGGTCGGTCCCCGTCGCAGCCATCAGCATGATCTGCATGTCAGCCACTCCGTCTGGACCGGGCACCAACCCGGAGCTGTAGCGCAACACCGAGTTGATCAAGATGCGGTGCGCATCGGGGAGACGTCCCGCCGGGGTCAGGTGCAGGCTGAGGGCGGCGGAAGGATGGTCGGCCAGGTTGGCGCCGATAGCTGGATGCTGCAGTCCCGAGCGCAGAAGAAGGGCGGGGCTGTGAATGGCTCCGGCGGCCAACACCACCCGACCGGCGGGGATCTCCTCGCCCCCAACGAGACGAACCCCGAGCACCCTTCGGCGTTCCAGCAGGATCGCTTCCACCTCGGCCCCGCCCCGTACCACCAGGTATGGGCTGGCCCGCAGCGGTTCCAGGTAGCCCTCGTTGGTGGACAGGCGCCGGCCGTCGCGCCAGCTCAGGGCGGCGGGGCCGATGCCGATACCTTCGGGACCTGCTCGGTCGTAGTCCTCACACCATCGGTAACCGGCATCAAGGGCAGCGGCGGCTAGGGCTTGTTCGACCGGGGACCACCGTTCGAGGGGAGGTCGCCATCGGGGCAGGCGTTGTTCCACCTCGGCTTGGATGCGTTGGACCGCAGCCGGCCCGAACCCCTCGCCCCAGGCGACCAGATCCTCGGGCGGAGGCCACATCCCCACCATGGCGTTGACGGCGGAGGATCCCCCCACCCCCCGGCCTCGCAGGTACGGCCGAGGGGCCTGCTGGGGGGTCCGACGAGCCTGCACCATGGGCCAGATGAAACGCTCCTCGGCGCACGCGGCGAGAAAGTTGGGGCCGGCCACCGACTCCGGTGTGTCCGCGCTGTGGTAGTCAGGGCCCGCTTCGAGCAAGAGCACGCCGCGAGCGGCTTCGGCCAAACGGGCGGCCACCACTGCGCCCGACGAGCCAGCCCCGATCACGATTGTGTTGGGGACGCAGGGGTCGGTGTTCGGGACGCCAGGGTCGGTGTCCCGGGCGGCGGGCCTGGGCATGGTCGCGCTCAGCCGATGAGCTCGAAGGTGGCCCCGAGCCCAACGCCCAACTGCTCCCCGGCGGCGGCGGCCGCACCCCGCAGGAACGTGTCGGGGTCCGCCATGTCCCCGCCCAGGTTCTCGAGATACACCCGGTGACAGGCCAGGGAGCGAACCCCCGCTTCGAAACTTTCGGTGGTGTCCACCCCGTGGGTGGGCTGGGGGCTGGCGTTGAAGGCCACGAAACGGATGCCGGGCCAAGCCGGCCCACGATCGGGGAAAACCCACGGGTTAGCCGCGTCCCTGACCGCGTCGAGCAGGGCCCGGCCCACCGCCCGATGATCGACGTGGTTCCAGCTGGGCCCACCCCAAGAGTCACGAAAGTTGATAGCCAACACCACCTCTGGTCGGTGGCGACGCAGCACCGCGGTGAGCTCGGCCCGCAGGGCGAGGCCCTCCACGATCAGCCCGTCGGGCAGGCCGAGAAACTCGACGTCGTGAACCCCGACCACGGCACAACTGGCCCGCTGTTCCTGCCGGCGAATGGGCCCCGCCAAGTCCGGTGCCATGGAGGCGATGCCCGCCTCGCCGTCGGAGACGAGCACATAACCAATCCACTTCCCCTGGGCGCACCAGCGAGCCACCGCGGCCGCCGCGCCGTACTCCATGTCGTCGGGGTGGGCCACCACCGCCAGGGCACGGGTCCAGTCCTCGGGAAAAGGTTGCAGGTCGACCATGGCCGGCAAGCCTAGAAGCGGCGAGCAGGCCGATAGCGTGGGGCCATGGGCACCATCTCCGCGCTCGATGAGCTGGTGGCCGAATGGCAGTGGCGTTCGCGCAGCACGGCCTGGGTGAAAGCGGCCCCGGCCGAGGTTTTTCTGGCCTTCGAACAGGTCACCCTGGCCGAGTTGCCTGGTGCGGCCGAAGTCCGTCGGCGCCAGGCCAAAGGCGACCGCTCGGGGGTGACAATGCTGCACGATCTGCTCGATCAGGGGTTCTTCCTGTTGCATGAGGACCCTGAAAGCGAGCTGGTGCTGGGCCGGGTCGGTCATTTCTGGCGGCCGGGAGCAGCCCACGCGGTCACCGTGACCGGGCGGCGAGCGTTCCTGGCCTTTACCGAACCCGGCTACACCAAAACGGCGCTGTCGTTACAGATTCAGCCGGCCGGGGACGGTTGCATGGTGGCGGTGGAAAGTCGGGTCATCGCCACCGACGAGCACACCCGCCGCGAGTTCAACCGGTACTGGCTGGTCGGCTCCTGGGCCAACCCGGCGGGCCGCAAAGAGCTGCTTGCCGCGGTGCGTGGACGAGCCCAGGACCCCGCCCGAGCCGCCTGAACCAGCCCGCCCTGCACCACCGGCCCGCCCCGCCCTGTGCCACCGGGCGGCGCCCGACGCGGTAACTTCCGCGAGGACACGATGCGCCGGGTCACCGGCGCCACCTCGACGGGAGGACTGGCGGTGGTGCTCGAACCAGCAACGGTTGAAGAGGCTGAGGCGGGCGAGGTGCTCGCCGCGCTGGCCGGCTGCACCTGCTTCGTGTCCGCTTCTGCCTCTCGCTTCGAGCTGGTCGGACCCGAAGCGGTGGTGGTGAGTTCGCTGGAGGAGATGGCCCTCGATGCCCTGGTCGAGCGGGAACGGCGCCGCGACGCCACCACCGTGGTCGGGCTGGGCAGCGGCACCGCGGTAGATACCGCTAAGTATGTCGGTTTCCGTACCGGGAAAGACGTGGTGGTCATTCCCACTGCCTTGAGCAGTCTGGCCCCCTTCACCACCGAGATTGCCCGACGAGTTCGACGCCAGATCAGTTGGCTAGGCGACATCTCACCTCGGGTGATCCTCGATCAGGACTTGCTCGCCAAGGCGCCGGCGGGGCTCAACCGAGCCGGCGCGGCAGAGGTGGTGGGCACGTTGTCCGCGGTATGGGACTGGCGGTTGGCCGATGCTCGCAACATCGGCCTACCGGTCGCCCCGCGTCTGGTGAGCGCAGCCGAATCGTTGCGGGCCCGTCTGGTTGATGCAGCCGAGGAGGTTCGGGCCGTCACCCCCGCTGGGCTGGGAGCCCTGGCCGCCATCCTGAGGGACTTGGGATGGGCGGTGACCGATGCCGGTCACCGCCGGCTGGTCGACGGTTCCGAGCACACCTTTGCCCAGGCCTTCGAGCACCGACTGGGCCGGTTACCGGCCTACGGCAGTACCGGCGGTACCGGCGGGTCCGGCGGCTTGACCGCCTATGGCGGCACCGGCGGCTTGACTGCCTATGGCGGCATGGTGGGTATGGGCACGGTGGCAATGAGCGCGCTGCAGGCGTGGTTCGGGTTGTCGGCGGGCGGTCCTATTGATCCCGAGCAAGCGGTGGAATTGTTGACCCGTTGTGGCGTGGCCGCCAATCCGCACCAGCTCGGTGTCGACGAGGGGACCTTTCGCGGTGTGTTACGCCACGCGGTGCGCTTTGCGGTGGGCGAGTCGCTGCCCTACTCGGTACTCAACGAAGCTGACGTGAATTACACCGCCGCCGAAGAGATGTGGCGTTGGTGCTGGCGCGTACCGCGCGTCGCGGACTGATCCAGGGTCGATCCGCTCCCGTTCGTGGCCGAGTGGTCCCCGCTGGTAACCATCAGGGCGCCGACGATCACCGGGCAAGAACGACCGAAACAACCTCGCTCGACACCTCTTTCGTGCCGCTCTACGGAACGCTACGAGCCGGATACCGCTCATCGGAGCCAACACCCGGCTCAAGATCACCTCAACTGGTCACGACACCCATGGAAGTAACCACGCTGGCGTCGACGATGCCTTCCCCGTAGAACCCGTTGCGGGTCTCGGTCCCCTCACAGCGGGCGAAGTACTCCGCCGGGCGTTCCTCATCGGCGTAGGACAGCGCGCCCTCGGCTGGGCAGGGATGATCCCGAGCCGTACTGTTGAGTATGGCCTCGACCACGGCCGGTTCGAGGGTAAACCCAGCCTCGCCCGGACGGGCACGGTCGAGGCGGCCGAAACGAGAAACAATCAGTGCGGCTACACCGCTCACATGCGGAGCGGCCATGGACGTACCCTGCAGATATTTATAGAAGGCGCATTGGCCGGCGTCATTGCAGTGCTCGACCAGATCAGCGGGAAGATTGGCACCGCTGGCCGCCAGCTCGGCCCTGGCCAGGCCGGTGGGCCAGCTCGAAAGGATCTGGTTAGAGACGCTGCGATAGCTCGGCGTACCGAAACCGTCACGACGCCAGCCGCCGGGGGCCGAGAGATCGGTTTGTTCCAATCCGTAGTTGGAGTAATCCGCCTTGCGGAGGCTCGGACCGACGGCAGAAACGCCTATCACACCGTCAAGTTCACCTGGCACGTCGAGGCAGCTGTTGTCGATAGCTCGGGTGTGGGATTCGCCGGGGGGAACGTTGGGGCTGCGGGTATCGAACTCGGGTCGAGCCAGATCGGTGTGCTCGTTACCCAAGGCGGCTACGACGGTGACTCCGCTGGCCCTGGCGTAGTCCACCGCGCGTTGCATGGCCAGAATCGTGGTGGCCTGCTCAAGTTGCTCGGCGGGGCTGTCGGCGGGGTTAGCGGCGCAGTTGAACAACCAGGGATCAACGAAGAAGCTGAGGTTGACGACGTCGATGCCGATGTCCCCGGCATAGGTCAACGCTTCCACCGCCGCGGCCAGGAAGAAGAAACCTGAGTCCTGGCCGGCTCGCAAGTTGATCAGCGTCACCTGGGGGGCGACCCCGGCCATTCCAAAACCGTTGACAGAAGCGGCGATGACCCCGGCCACATGGGTTCCGTGGCCTTCCTCATCCACGTCCACGCCATCGGCACAGCTGGCGTCGGCCTCTTCCTCGCAGGGTCCGTCGATGAGGGGGATGTCGCGGGTGAAGTTGCGGCTGCGGGCCAGGTCGACCCGATCGGCGAGGTCCCGATGATGGGCATCGATGCCGGTGTCGATGACCCCGACGGTCACGCTGGGCCGACCCATGACCTGGTTGCTGGCCGGACTGGGGCCCGAGTCGCTCTTGGGGTTGCGCTCGGTCGGAATCCCGATGGCGGCCAGGTTCCATTGTTGGGAGGCCAGCGGCTCGTCCGCCCAGCGGTCAGGCGTGGCGCGGGATCCAGGCTGCGGCGGAACCGTGGCGACGTCCGGCCGGCCGTCGGGAACGGCTGGCGGTTCCGGTGCGATCACGGCAAGCTCAGTCGCGGACTCAGGCTCGGCCAGGGCCGGATCCGCGGGAGCAGGATCAGCGGGAACGGGATCAGCGGGAACGGGATCAGCCGGAACGGGATCAGCCGGAACGGGATCAGTGGGGGCAGGATCGCGAACGGGAGTGGGAGCGGCGGCGCCGATGATGCGATGGCGGCCGGCGCCGACCACGACCCCGTCGACTCGACCCCGCTCCAACACCGCCAGCGGGAAAGCGGGATCGGCGGCGCTGACGGTGGCCAAGCCGATGGCAAGGTTCTCGTGGCGAAGCGTCCCCCCCGCCGCCACGATCACTGCCCGCGCCTCCAAGGCGGAAGCGTTCTTGCCGTAGAGCACGACAAAGTCGCCCGTCGGCTCCTCGGCAAGGCCTCGCCCTGCGCCCATCGCCGCAGTCCCTTCGGCGGGGGTTGGCGCCGTGGTGGGGTCCTGGCCCGGGTCGGTAACGGTGACCGAGCCGCCGTTTGGGTCGCCCGCGGCCGCCTCAGGGGGGCACGGC
>JANPEN010000152.1:0-4618 GCA_031422955.1 Acidimicrobiia bacterium | reverse complement strand
TGCGCCCGATCTGGCCGCCCGCAAGATCCTCGCCATCCTCGATCGGGCCGAAGGCCGCGACTTCAGCGACCTCTGGGAGCTCTCCCGCCGTCTCGGCAAGCCGGAGTGTCTCGGTTGGGCGCGGCAACTCGACCAGGGCATCGAACCGGCGCAGGTAGCGGTCGCGTTCGGGCGCATCGACCGGCTCGAGGACCTCGGAGTGAGCTCGACCGGCCGTGGCATCTGCTTGTTGCGCGGCGACGGCGCCATGTTGCGCGAGGCTTTCGGAGCTCGCGCAACGCGACGGTCAACACGGAGTTTGGGGCCCTGAACATCCAGGCCGGGCGCAATGCGCCCTCCTCAGGCGGGCGTACGTCCTCGTTCGTGTTGGGTTGGGGCGCACGGTGGGACGATTCGTGACAGCATTGCGCCGTGGACAAGGCCGAGTTCTATCGGGATGCCCGTGACGACTTGCCCGGCCCTTTGGCCGGGGTTCGAGTATTGGAGGTGACCACCAGTTGGGCCGGTCCGATGGCCGGTTGTGTGTTGGCCGACCTCGGTGCCGACGTGATCAAGTGCGAAATCCCTACCGGGGAGATGAGTCGGCATATGCCCGTCGCCGTTCCCGGCTCCTCGCTGTCCTTTCTCAATCAGGCGGTGAACCGCAACAAGCGGTCGCTCACGCTTGACCTGCGCGTCCCCATTGCGCAGGACCTGTTCTTGCAGTTGACCGCGGCAAGCGACATCGTGCTGGAGAACTTCCTGCCGGGAACGTTGGCCGGCTGGGGAGTCGGCTACGAACACTGTCGAGCGGTGAAGCCGGACATCATCTACGTTTCCGTCTCGGGCTGGGGCCAGTTCGGACCGGCGTCGCGTCGGGCGGGCTACGACCCGATAGCGCAAGCGGCGTCGGGCTGGATGGCCATCAACGGGCCCGCCGACGGCGCGCCTTGCAAAGGGCCCACCTATCTCTGCGACGACTTGGCGGGGCTCCACGGTGCGATCGGCGCCATCGCTGCGCTGCAGCATCGCCATCGGTCCGGTGAAGGCCAGCACGTGGATGCGTCGTTGCTCGATGCGGTGCTGTTCCAGTCGAACGGGTTCCTCACGCTCGCCGCGATGGGGGAGCCGATCCCGCGCATGGGCAGCGAGGTCACGCTCACCTGCCCGACCAACACGTTCGCCTGCGAAGGAGGTCATGTGTACCTTGCCATTGCGCTCGACACGCATTGGGCGAAGTTGTGCGAGGTCATGGGCCGCCCCGACCTCGTCGACGCCGAAGGCTTTGCCACCAACGCCGAACGGGTCGGCAATCGTGACGCCGTCAACTGCGAGGTGGGTGCATGGTGCGGGGCGCACCCGGTGTCCGACGTGGCTCGCCGGCTTTCGGAAGCGGGCCTCGCCGTGGCCAAGGTCGACTCCTACGAGGACGCGGCTCGCAACGTCCAGGTTCTCGAGCGCGACATGCTCCAGGACACGGTGCTCGAAGACGGCACCGTGGCGCCGCTGACCGGTCCTGCGGTGAAGTTCAGCCGGACGCCCACCAGGGTGCGCCACGCCAGCCGCCCGCTGGGCGCGGACACCGACGCAGTGCTCGCCGAACTCGGCCTCGACGAAGACGCTGTGTCGAAGCTCCGTGCCTCGGGCGCCATCTGACAGCAGGCGCGGCCGTGAGCCGCCGCGTGGGTGCCTGTTTAAGAATCGGAACGTGGGGCCGGATCATCCTCGCGGGTGACGACGAACTCGAGCCGGTACCGTCACGAATCCTCTCCTACAACGACAACACCGGCATCAGCATCATCCAACTCCTCCTCGGCACCACCCACAGCGCCGTCGCCTGACCCGGCGGGAGCGTCACCGGCGTGGGTCGGGCGTCGCGACCTCGAGCCGAGCTGGCGATCGACGTCCTCGAAGAACCCTTAGGTCGCCCGTACCGGGCGGCGCCCGGTCAAGGCCGCTGAGTCGGTTCGGTCTCTTCGATCCGCCGGAGGATCCGAGCACGGGTCCGAGCCAGCAGCTCCTGCGGCGCGTCGGCCAACTCCGGGCGGGCTTCGTCCCAGGAGCGAGCGGCGCAAACCCAGCCGCAAATCACTCGCCTCGGGTCCTCGATCGGTCCGACGACCGACGCGTCATCGGGAGCGCCCACCAGGACGCCGCGATGATATCGTATGGATATCAAAGGAAAAGGGAAGGACCGATGCCGGACATACTCATCCGTGACGTACCCGAAGACGTGATCGCATTGCTCGAGCAGCGAGCACGCCACCTCGGCCTGTCACGCACTGAATACCTTCGCCGAGTGCTCGTTCGCGAGTCGGCCGACCGGACAACGAACGCCACGCTCGACGATTGGCGTGCCTTCGCTGAACGCCACGCCGACCTCGACGACCCCGAGGTCATGCGGCAAGCGTGGACATGAGCCCGCCCGACAACAGCTGGCTGATCGACAAGTCCGCCTTCAACCAGCTCGCGGCCAGCCCCGACGCCGCCGAGTGGATCAATCGAGCGAACCGAGGGCTCATCAGAATCAGCACCGTCACCCGGCTCGAGATCAGCTACTCAGCTCGCTCCGCCGCTGAACTCCGCTCCGACCTGACCAGACCGCCGCTCTCCCTGCTTCCCATCGAGTATCTGCGGCCAGCCGTCGAAGACCGCGCTGTGCAAGTGCAATCACTCCTCGCCGACAAGGGTCAGCACCGAGCACCGTCGATCCCGGACCTGCTCATCGCCGCCACCGCCGAACTGAACAACCTCACCGTCCTCCACCTCGACAAGGACTTCGACCTCATCGCGGCCATCACCGGCCAACCCGTCGAACGCCTCGGAGTCTGACCCGGACCTCGACACAGCAGGGTCGCATTTCCCGCTGGTGTTCACCCACGCCCAAGCGCGGCGCCTCGGCGTCTCGGACCGCAGGCTCTACCGTTGGCGCAACGACGGCACCATCGACATCATCGGCCGGGGAATCTTCGCCCAGCCCGGCCTGGAAGCGGACTTCGACCTCATCGAGATTGCCGTGCAAGCCCCTGACGCCGCCCTGTGCCTCAGTAGCGCCCTCGCCCGCCACGGCCTCACCGACGAGATCCCCGCCACCATCAACATCGCCCTGCCCCGCCCGCAACGCCAACCCCGCACCACCGCCCCCGTCACGTGGCACCGATTCGACGAAGCCTCCTTCGGCCTGGACCGCACCGAGCTCGCGGTCGCCCCGGGGATCATCATTGGCCTTTACGGCCGAGCCCGGTCCGTCATTGACGCTTTCGGGTTACGCCACCTCTACGGCCACGACCAAGCCACCGAAGCCCTACGACGGTGGCTGCGACAACACGACCCCAACCCGCCGTCCTGGTGCGCATGGTCCGCCGCTTCCCCGCCGCCGAAACCCCCTTGCGCACGGCCATGGAGATCCTGTTGTGAGTCAGCGACCCACCCGACGAACTCCTGCAGCTCTACGCCCTCGAAGGGTTCCTCGACCGGTTCACCTGCTCCAAGCACTCGAACCGACTCATCCTGAAAGGCGGAGTGCTGCTCGCCGCGTTCGACGCCCGTCGACCGACCCGAGACATCGATTTCGCCGCCACCGCTCTCGCCAATGGCCTCGACACTATCCGCCAACTCGTCAACTCAGAGTCCGAGGAGATCTGCGATCAGTTCCCGGATCTGCTGCAGTGCGACGGGTCCGATGTTGGTGTCGGTCGTTTCGACGATTCGATCGACGCTGATGGTTGTCGGCAGGTGCGCTTGGGCGGTCCCGAACCCGGGGACCTCGACCTCGGTCAGCCAGCCTCTCAGCGTTGTCGTGCAGGGCACGACAACGACCGCGTTTTGGCGGAACTCGAGCACATCGTCGGAGGTGACAACGACGCCAGGTCGGACGAAACCGGGCTCGCCTCGCGCTGGTGTCCCGAAGTCGATTCGGACGATGTCACCCGCACGCATCGTCGACGTCCTTGGCCGACGCGTCGAGCACGGCTGTGTCTTCTGCGTCTAGTTGGGCGCCAGCCAGTTGCGCGCCGATGATGCGGCGGCGTTCTCGGCGGATCAGGCGATCGAGTTGCGCGTCGAGGGTGAGACCCTCGCGCTCCGCGAGTTGACGTAGGGCGTCTCGCGTCCGCAGCGACACCTTGATGGTAGTCGAATCTGACATACCACGAAGACTACCGGCTTCTCGCTGCGGCGGCGAGCAACAGGTTGGGCGACCTATCCGGCGGGGCTCAACTCGCCGAGGTCCGAGGGTGCCGAGAGTCAGGGTGTGCGGCCCCCTCTTGCCTGACCTGGACGTTCAGGGGCGGGCACCTCCGCGCTTGTTCGGGCCTTGGTCGCCGCGACGCGGCCGTTCACCCAGGTAGAGCTGGCCGCGCTTGTCGGGGTCTCCCAGCCCCGGGTCTCCCAGGTCCTCAGCCGGCTCACATTGTCCTTGCTCGAGCAGCTGCTCGATGGGCTTGCCACGCAGGGCGAGGTCGGTGAAGCGGGGCAGGACCTGATCTGCGTAGAAGCCCACGGCGTGTCTCCTTCAGCTCAGCGGGTGGGTTGGCGCTCGGCGAGGACGATCCCGGTTCGCCCGCCCAGCTCATCCAACGTTGCGAGGTAAGCGTCGGTGGTGATCCTGATCCACGTCCGCCACGACCGAGCCTCGTGT
>JANPEN010000151.1:0-5210 GCA_031422955.1 Acidimicrobiia bacterium | reverse complement strand
ACGCCTCGCAGCGAAGCACGACTCGGCTGCAGCAACACCCCGCCAACAGCTCCGCTTACCTCGCGACTCGGACTCGACGGTTGGAAGACGTTCGGCCTTGGGGCTGGGCTATGGGAGACAGGGCCCGTGGTCCGGCGCCCTTCAGGAACGGTGACGTTTTGTCTTACTGACGTCGTTGGGAGCACGCAGCTTTGGGAGCAGGACCGCGCGGCGATGGCCGACGCGTTGCAGCGGTACGATGATCTGGTGCGAGCGGTGGTTGCGGACACCGGCGGATTCGGGCAGGGAGGTCGCGGCAGGGTCGACATCCGCCTGCACAGCATTACCGTGTCGGCCCAGGAGCTGGAGCCCGCGGCCAAAATACCGAGCCACACGCCAGCATGGGTTTGCGGCCATCGAAATCGAACCCGATTGCGGTACAAACCGGCGGGTTCAACTGGCGGCCACCGTGGGGTGCGGGACCATGACCACGATCACGGCGGGGCGGACGAGGGGTGCACCTCATCGGACGGGACGGACCTGCCATGTGTGCGCGTGGGAGATTCGACTCCTGCCTACCCAGCATCCCATATTCCGTCCCATATTCGAGCCAATATGGGACGTCACGAGTCGCTACGACTCACCACAGAAACCCAATCTGAGCAGCACAAATAGGCACAGCACGGCATCCTCTGAACGTCTCAGAACGGCCTGCAAAGCCCTGTACCCGGGTTCGACTCCCGGCGCCGCCTCCAACCCCTGACCTGGTATTAATCCCTGGTCAGGGGTTCTTTGTTTCAGGCGAGGGGGGCGAGTCGGTTGCGGGCAGTGCCGCCCTCCTCGAGGCGTGAGATGATCGACTGGGTGGTGCCCATGCGTTCGTTGCCGAGTTCACGCGTCATGGATCGCGATGCGGTGGCCCCCGGCGTCGCCGATCTGTTCGATGTGGGTGCGGTTCGATGTGACGACGGCGTCGTTGCGGCGCATGGCTCCTTCGGCCACCGCGACGTCGACGGTGTCCTTGAGGCCGCTACGGCCGATCAGTACGCCGATGGCTCGAGCTTGAGTCTCGGCCAAGGGTTCGATCCTGCATCCCTTGAGGAATCGGGAGAGGTGGTGTTGCGGACCGCCGCGCCAGGCCTCGCCGAGCACGCCGGCCGGAACGGTCGGGGAGACGCCACGGGCGAGCGCGGCGCGGTGTAGCGCCCACATGAGGCGGTTGTCGCGTTCGGCCGCTATCAGGGCGCCGGTGTCGTAGGTCAGCCCGGTTGCGCTCATGCGCTCCTCGCACTGGGGGTGTCTAGCAGGCGGTCCAGCAGCGCCTCACCAGCCGCGCGTTCAGCCGGTGTCAGCTCGCCTACCTCGGCCTCCCATTCAGCGACGCCACGCAGGCCCTCGCGCACCAACAGCCTGTGCTCGGCCGCGTCGGACAACCAGGCGGAGAACGAGACACCGTCTTCGCCGGCGGCGCGTTGGACGCGTTCGGCGACCGAGTCATCGAGAGATACGGACCGCTTCGTCACAGCCATCCCGCAACGGTACTACCAATGGTACTACCAGACAACGCCTTCCTGTGTCACGGCGGCATTCGAACGCCTGGCGCTGCTGCGGCCCAGCCTCGGCTGAGTGAAGGATTCGTCTAACCGGCCCGGGAGGGACATGCCCCGGCACCACACCTAGCGCCGACGTGAGGTCCTAGGTTCTCGGCGTGTCATTTTTGAAAGACGTTTCGGTCTCCACGGTCACCGCCGGCTTCGTTGCCTCCATGGTCGGGTTGACCGGGGGGATTACCCTCGTTTTCGAGGCGGCGCGGGCCCTGGGGGCGGACGATGCGGAGATCGCCTCGTGGGTGTGGGCGCTGTGCATCGGAATGGCCGTGCTCACCATTGTGCCCTCGCTGCTTCTGCGGGTGCCGGTGATGATTGCCTTCTCGGCCCCCGGCGCCGCCATTCTGGCCACGCTATCGCCGGGAGATTTCACCCTCTCCCAGGCGGTCGGCGCTTTCATGGTCAGCGGCGTGATGGCGGCGGTGATGGGGTTCTCCGGCCTGTTCGAGCGGTTGATGAACCGCATTCCCATAGCGCTGGTTAGTGCTTTGCTCGGGGGTGTCCTAGCCCGATTCGTGGTGAGCGGGTTCGCCGATGCGGCGACCGCACCTTGGCTGATCGTGATCACCACCCTCACCTATCTGCTGGTGCGGCGGTGGGCGCCCCGCTACGCCGTGATTGGCGTGTTGGTCGCCGGCGTGGCCACCGCAGTGGTCTCGAACTCGCTGCAGACCAATGAACTGCAATGGTCCTTAGCCAAGCCGATCTACGTGGCGCCGTCCTTCACGCTCTCCGCCATCGTCTCCATCGCCGTGCCGTTGTTTATCGTGACCATGGCCGGCCAGAACCTGCCGGGTGTCGCCGCCCTGCGCAGCTCGAACTTCGAGGTGCCCATCTCTAAGGTGGTGGGCAGCACCGGCGTGGGCACGGTCCTGCTTGCCCCCTTTGGTGGTTACACCTTCAACCTCTCCGCCGTCTCGGCGGCGATCTGCATGGAGCCCGCCGCCCATGAAGACCCGACCCGTCGGTACACCGCGGCGGTGGCCAACGGTTGCTTTTATCTCGTGGCCGGGCTGTTCGGGACCTCAATAACGGGGGCGCTCAACGCCTTCCCGATCGAGTTGGTGCACATCGTGGCGGCGCTGGCGCTGCTGCCCACCATTGGTAACACCCTGGCGGTGGCGGTGCGGGAGGAGTCACATCGTGAAGCCGCCATGTTCACGTTCCTCGTTACCCTCTCGGGCGTCACCGTGGCAAAGATCGGTTCGCCCCTCTGGGGCGCCATCACCGGAGCCGTTGCGTTGGCCATCTCCTCCACCGGACTGCGCCAGCGACTCCGGCCGGGCCAGCGACTCCGGCCGGGCCAGCGTCGGAAGCCGGCGGCGCGGTGACATTCCGGTTCGAAGCCTGGCGGTTCGCGCTCTACGCGGAGAACGGGGCGGGGCTGGTTGCCTGGCTTCGGGCGGCTCGGGCGGCGTCGGCGTCGGCTTGGGCGGCGACCTTGATGACATCGACCACCCGCTGCATGTTGGCGCGGTGCTCCTCGATGCGTCGGGCCAAGATGCGGGGTTCTTTGTCGGGCATCTGCTCGATGGCGGCGGTGATACCCGAGGGGCCGGGGCCGAGCACCACCCGGTAACGCAAGCGGGTGGCGCCAGCGATCGAGGCGAGCTCGAAACGCCACTGGGCGCCCGGGTTGGCGGGGTCGGAGGTGACCCAACCGAAGGATCTGCGTTCCTCGAAACGGTCCACGAAGCAGGGTACGTCCCACTGGCCGATGGTTTTGTGGGTGTTGGAGCCGATGAACTGGGCGCCGAGGGCGGGCCCTTCGAACCCGTCGGCCCAGCGGGCCCCGACGAACTCCTCGCTGGCAGCGGCGCCGATGGTGATGTCGCTGACGTAGGGCCACACCAGGGCGGCGGGCGCTTTGATGTCGACCTCAACGATGGTGCCGGGCCCATCAGCGTGGCGGGGCGGGTCACTGGGCCCGCGTTCCCAGGTGCGGGCGAAACCGTCGACGTAGGTGATCTCGCGGGCCGGGTAGCGCGGCGCCCGCTTGAAATCGGTTCCCTTGGTCCAAGCAACCGGGATCATGGCGATCTGCGTCATACCACTAGGTATGCCGAGCAGCGCGGCGATGTCGTCTTGGCGGGCGAGGACGGCAGTGGTCCAGGCGGTGCCCAACCCTCGGGCGCGCAGGGCAACGCAGAAGCTCCACACCGACTGGATGACGGAGTCGAACAGGCCGGGGCGGCCACTGCCGTCGTGCACCCCAATGATGGTGGGGATGACGATGGCGGGGACCTCGGCGAGGTGTCGGGCCAGGTGGGCGGCGGACGCCATTACCTTCTCCTGGGGGTGGCCGGTGCCCGCGATATTCCCATGCGCTTCGATCATCCACTGCCCCGCCGATGCCATGTAGAGGGCGGCGAGCTGCTCTTTCAGCTGCTGATCACGCACGACGAGCCAGCGGCGGCTGCCCTGGTTTCCGCCTGAAGGCGCTTGTTCGGCAACATCGATGCAGTCAAGGATGATCTGATGATCAACGGGGCGTTCGAGGTCAAGGCGGCGGCGCACCGCCCGTGTGGTGCTGAGTGCTTCGTCGACGGACGCGGTTTCAATGGGGACGATTTCAATGGGGGCGGTGTCGAGAGCCATGAGCAGTCCTTGGGTAGGGCGGCGGACGAGTTGGGCGTGAGCTTGGTGCAGATCTGGACCGCGAGTCCATTTGACGGACTCTCTCGGCGTGCACGAAACTGGCGTCGATCATGTTCGACACCACCGCGTTTGCCGTGCAGAAGCCTTTGCCAAAGGCCGCGCGTCGGTGAGGCGCACCCGTTTCGATCAAAGCCAATGTCCGATCGCCAGAACGGCCGACCTGCTTGGTGATTGGTGGACACCGCTAGTGCTGCGTGAGCTGCTGCTCGGCCGTCGCCGGTTCAATGACATCCAAGCAGAGCTCGACATGAACCGCAGCGTGCTCACCCAACGCCTGGGTCGGCTTGTGGAAGAAGGCATCGTCGAACGCCGGCGCTACCAGGAACACCCGCCCCGCGACGAGTTCGAGATGACCGACAAGGGTCATGCCCTGTGGGATGTGCTCAGCATGATGTGGAGCTATGGCGAGCGTTGGCTTTTCGACGCGCCAGTCGCCATCGAGATGTACGACAAACGCAGCGGCGAGCGCATCTCTCCCGCGGTGATTGACCGCAACACCGGTGAGCCACTCGACCTCGCCACCACCCGCCGCCGCCTTACGGCCGGCCCGCCCGAACCGTCTGAACAGAAAGGCCCCTCGTTGCCGACTTCGTCTGCGTTTTCGTACGGGAAGAAGAAGATCTCCGTGCACGGCCAGACCATGGCGTACGTCGA
Source organism: Acidimicrobiia bacterium (assembly GCA_031422955.1). GTDB lineage: Bacteria > Actinomycetota > Acidimicrobiia > Acidimicrobiales > CAIXPF01 > CAIXPF01. The sequence continues at coordinate 312 of JANPEN010000151.1, read as the reverse complement.
GGTCGGTGACGGCGACCCGATCGTGTTGCTGCACGGCAACCCGACGTCGTCGTACCTGTGGCGAAACATCATTCCTCACCTGTCCGGGCTGGGCCGCTGCATTGCTCCAGACCTTATCGGTATGGGCGACTCGGACAAGCTTGCCAACTCGACCGCTGAGTCCTACCGCTTCATCGAACACCGCCATTACCTCGACGGGTTGCTGGAGCAGCTCGGCGTAGGGGAACGGATCGTTCTGATCGTGCACGACTGGGGATCCGGTCTCGGGTTCGACTGGGCCAACCGCCATCGAGACGCGGTGGCCGGCATCGC
>JANPEN010000150.1:0-1856 GCA_031422955.1 Acidimicrobiia bacterium | reverse complement strand
CCGAAATCGGATTTGCGGCCGAACTCTCCAGGGCCGCCGACCTCGGTGTCGTGGACCTCGGTGAGCGCGCCCCGCTCGCGGAAATAGGGCTCCAGATGGGCAACGGCGGGGTCGATCACGGGCGCCGCCGGAACCCGGTGCTGTTCCAGCAGGGCGAGTAACTCCGTGTTGGAGGCGAACGTCGCCATCCACGCCTCCAAAACCTCAACCAAGGTACTGCGATGCTCGGCGCGTCCTTTGGGAGTGGCGAAGCGGGCATCGTGGGCCAGCCCTACTTCGGACGTGGTATCCACCGCCTGGCACAAGCGGGGCCATTGGGCCTCCAGCACCTGCAGGACCAGATAGCCGTCGGGACCTTGGTAAGTGCCGGCGGGGGGAACGCTACCGAAATGGCGCCCGTTGCGGCGCAAATGCAGATGGCCCTCCGAGGCGCTTGGCCCCTGCACAGCGAAGGGATGCTGGTGAAAGATGGCCTCGACCATGGAGATATCGAGGTACTGGCCAGCCCCGGTCTGGGCTCGATGGAACAAGGCGTGGCCGATGGCGCCAAAGGCCAGGGTCCCTGCTCCGCAGTCTCCGATCGGCACCCCCGAGGCGATGGGGGCCCGATCGGTTTCCCCGGTGATGAACACGCCGCCCGCGTAGGCCTGGGCGATGAGGTCGTAACCGGGGAGATGGGCGAGCGGCCCTGTGCGTCCGAAGGCGGAGATGGACACCATGATCAGCTCAGGGTGTAGGGCAGCCAGGCTCTCGTAATCCAACCCCCTGCGTTGCATCACCCCATGGCCGAAGTTCTCCACCACCACGTCGCACTCGGCCGCCAACTGGCGAATCAGCTCATGGGCCTCTGGAAGGTCGAAGTCGACGCAGATGCTGCGCTTGCCCCGGTTCTGTTGCACGTAATAGGAGCTGGTGTCACCAACCACTACCGGCAAGATGCGGCTGGGATCGCCGCCAGGCCCCAACTCGACCTTGATGACGTCGGCGCCCATCCCGGCCAACAGCAAGGTACAGGTGGGTCCCGATAGGTACTGGGTCAGGTCGAGGACACGGATCCCGTTGAGCATGGCCGCTCAGCGTAGGCGCACCGGCGCGCCAACCGCGGGACGCGCCGGTCCTCAACCAATCGCGATGTTGAGGCGCTGGCCCTTGCCGGCGTGGCTGTTGGGGCCGGAGGCGATGTTGCACAGCAAGGTGTAGGGCCCAGCGGTGAGATCGGTGCTGAACACTGCGCTTGAGCCGGCGTTGATGGTATCGGTGCGCCCGATGAGGGCTCCGGAGGCCAGGTCGTCTTCAAGCACCGCGCCGACCGCGGACTGGGGCAACGTCTCGTAGGCGCCCTTGATGACGACGAACTCATGTTTGGACTGGCCGTTGTTGGCGATGTTGAACGTGACCGTGCCCGCCTTGATGGAGGTTTTGCTGGCCTCGACGCTCCACTCCTTGAGGACGACATCGGTGGGACCGCTGGCCGCCGGTGCTCCGGTGGTGGGACTGGCGTTGGTGGTCGGGGTCGACCCTGGGGTGGTTCCCGGTGACGTAGAGGCCGAGGTGGCCCCGGTGCCGCCACCGGTGGTGGGAGAGCCAGCCGACGTGCTCGCAACGCCCCCGGAACTGCTGCTGGTGGAGGAAGCCCCGGCTTGGCCCGCCCCGGTGCTGGCTGATGCGCTGCCTGCTTTCGAGGTCGTTCCTGCCCCGTTTTCGTTCGAGGAATCGTCACCGCTGCAGGCGCCCAACAACAGGGTGGCGGTGAGGGCGAGGGGGCAGAGATGTCTCTTCATCGTGCACTCCAATGTGGGGACCGAGGGTCGGCAGCCCGACATCATGGCAGAACTCTCGACGCGATTGTGGTCACG
>JANPEN010000149.1:0-4551 GCA_031422955.1 Acidimicrobiia bacterium | reverse complement strand
AGGGGTGGGCTCGGGCAGCGCCCGGTAGTAGGCCGCTTCGGTGGAGCCGCGCCCCTCGGCCCTGCGGATGTGGGTGTAGTCGGCCAGGAACCGCTCGACCGCCGCTTGGTCTTGGGGACGCAGCAGCCCCCACACGCCCGCTTCGTAGCGATAGTCCGCCGGGCAGGCCGGGCACGGGCGCGTTCGGTCTGTCTCGTCGGCCTCCGGCGGGGTGGCGGTGTCGGCCAGATCCGCCCCACAGGCGGGGCAGCGAAGCGGCCAGCAGCTCACACCCGCCTCAGCTGGGCCAGGTAATGATCGGCGCTGCGCACCAACACAGGGTTGGTCGCCCAGTTCCGCTCCCATCGGGCCAGCCGAGCCACGGTGGCCCGATGGCGCTGGGCCCAATCCTCCGCGTACGGCGGCGGCAGCAAGGCCCCGAGGGCGTCGACCCGTTCCAGCCGCAGGGCGGGACCGGCAGCGCGTCGCAGCGCCCCCACCGAGGGATAGCGCAACGGCCGCCCCTGCCACTGGGGGTTTCGCCGCAGACGACGAACAGCCCGGCGGGGCTGACCGTGGGCCAGGAACCAGGCCCACTCCCACGGTACGAGAGGGCCCATGATGCCCAGCACGGCCCGCCCGCCCACCGGTAACAAGGCGGCCATACTCTGTAGTACGGAGCCCAGATCGAGCACGCAGTTGAGCCCGCCAAAGTTGGACAAGATCGCGTCGAACGGCGGCGTGGGGGCGGCCAGGCGATCCAGCTCAGTCAAGTCAACCAGTTCGGTGGTCACCCGTTGCTCAGCACCCGATGCTTGTACCGCGGCGCAGGTGCGCTCCAACATGGCCGGTGACACATCGGTGGCGTGGACCCGATGGCCTCGACCGGCCAGCCATACCGCGTCGACTCCCGTGCCGCAGTTGAGCTCCAGCACGTGTTCGGACCCCGACCACACGGTGGCTAGTCGATCCCACACCGCCTGACGGTACATACCACCTAGCATGGTGTGGCTGAAGGTCTGGTCGTAGGTGGCGGCTCGCGGTTCGAACAGCGGTGTCGACCGGGGTAGGGACCGCGGCTCCTCCGCGCTCAGCTGTCGACCTCGTGGGCCACGGCCAGGAGCTGAGCCCGGCTGGTGGCGGCCTGCTGGCGCAAGGCGGCGGCCTGGGCGGGGTCGGTGCTCCGGAGGCGATGAGCGTCGACCTCGGCTTGGAGCCAGGCGTCGGCGTGGTCGTAGTAGGTGCGGGAATGGCGCCCTTCGATGCGCAGGTCCCGGTCCGTGGTGGTGGCCCAATCCCCGGTTACGGCCAACTTGTTGGCCACCTTTTCGTAGTAGCCGGTGCCCTTGATGGGATAGGACACGGTGGTGAAGTAAATGTCGGGGTTGGCCTCTTTGACGTGGTCGATGGTGGCTTCGATGTCGCTGAGCTCCTCGCCCTCGTAGCCCCACATCAGGAACATACCGACCTGTATGCCGTAGCGTTTGGCCGCTTTGGTGGCCCATTGCACCTGTTCCACGGTGACCCCGCGCTGCATAGCGTCGAGAATGCGTTGGCTGCCCGATTCCGAGCCGATCCAAATTCGGTAGCAGCCCATGTCGGCCAGGGTCTTGAGCACTTCCTCTTTGGCCATGCGGTCGGCTCGGGAGATGGTCTCGAAGGGAAGGTGCAGCTGGCGCGCTTTCAGCTCGGCGGCGTAGTCGAACAGCCATTTGTGGCTGATGGTGAACACATCGTCGGCGTACCAGAGCTGGTCGGGCTGGAAGCGGTCCACGATGTGGGCGACCTCGGCGGCACAGTCGGCTGGGGTACGGCGCCGGTGAGTGTGACCGTAGGTGGCGTGGGAGCACCAGTTGCACTTGTAGGGACAACCCCGAGCGGTGATGAGGTTGACGGAACCCATGCCATGGTGGGTGCGCCACACGTCCACGTACCGCTCGATGTCGATGGCCTCCCGATCGGGCCAGGGCAAGGTGTCGAGATCTCGCCATTGGGGGCGGCCCGGGTTGGTGACCACACGGCCCCGCCCGTCTCGAAAGACGATGCCGGCCACGTCGTGCAGTTGGTGGGGGCCCTTGGCGGTCAGGGTGCCGAGCAGCTCGGCCAGGGTCTCCTCGCCTTCCCCCAGCACCACCACGTGGGCGCCGTGGCGCAGGTACTCGTTGGGGTAGTTGGCGCTCTCGGGCCCCCCGACCACCACCGTCCAGTCCCTGGCTCTGGCCTCGGCCATCAGCCAGACAACGTTGGCCCTGGTCATGAGGTTGGTGTAGATGCCGAGCACTGCGCCGGGGGTAGCGTCGAGGCGAGCGAGGAGGGTGGGGCGGTCGCTGAAGGTGGTGTCGAACACCTCTGGCTCCAGGCCGGCTCGACGCAGAAAGGCCGACAGGTACAGCAGCCCCAGCGGCGGGTAGGGCTTCATGACCTTGGCCTCGTTGGCGTCTTCCCAGAGAAAATATCCGTGGGTCAGCAACACATCGACCATGGCGGCACCCTAGCGCGTCGGTTGCGGATCTTTGCGGCGCGCAACCACAGCGAGGGTCGGGCCCGCTAGCTTGCCGGCCGTGCGCCGCCTCCTGCGGCCCTTCGGGGTTCGCTTCGATCTTGAGTTCGACGATGCCAGGGTGGGGCGCGCCGCCGACGCCGCCCTGGCCCGCTTCCCGCGCGACGCGGGGGCGGTGGGGAACCTGACCCTGGTGGTCACCACCGGCGTGGACCAGCCGGGGGACCCTGGGTGGCCCAAAACGTCCGTCGAGTTCGACGGGAGCCGTCTGGAATTGCGCTGTGGCAGTGGGTCCTTGATGGCCGATGTCGCCTCGGGGCGGGCCACCGCCTGCCTGCCGCCCAGCCTGTTAGCCATCGAGGACGCGGTGCGCATGGTGATTGAAGGCGCCTTCTCGGCCCTGGCCATCAACGCCGGGTTGCTCCATGCAGTGCACGCCGCCTTGGTGGTGCACCGGGGGAGGGGGCTGTTGTTACGGGGACCGTCGGGGGCGGGGAAGTCCACCCTGACCTACGCCATGGTACGGGCCGGCTCCGCGGTGGCCTCCGATGACTGGAGCTATGCGGTGGCGTCGGCGCCGCCGGACCGGTTGTGGGGTTACCCGTGGCGGCTGTTCCTGGTTCCCGAGTCGTTGCACCGGTTCCCAGAATTGGTTGGCACCACCGCGGTGCTGCATCCGGGGGCGGACCGATTGAAAATCCCCGTCTCACCCGCCGTGGCCCTCCGCCGCCGATCGGCCCGGGTCGACGCGGTTGTCTTCCTCGATCCCGACCCCGAGCTCTCCCTCTCCTCCATTGGCCCGGCCGAGGCCCACCAGCGCTTCTGGGCCCCCGCCTTGCCCACCGAACGGACCGGTCTGCCCTCCGCCTGGGTGCAGGAGCTGCTGGAGCGGCCCACCTACGTGCTGCGCCGGGGCCGGGACCCCCACGCCGCCGCCGGCTTGCTCCAGGCCCTGGCTGCCGGCCCCGACCTGGCCGGTTGACCGCCAAAAAGTGCCGAGCGCCCCTGTTCCTCTAGTTCGGTCATTTGATTTGCTGTATGTGGCCGTAGCGTTTGTTTAGGTGATCGCGGGCGTATCTGGGCGTCTGCTGAGGGGGGTTGGACCGTTCATGCCCATTTTTGGGAACTTCGCGGCGGGGGGGGGTCGGCGCCTCCTTAGGGTCCGTAACGAAATAACCTTGGCGGTGGTGGCGGTCTCGTAGTGTGGGGTCATGACATCTGTGGACGAGTCGTTGGCGCAGAAGTTCAGTGAGTTGTGGCCTCATCTGAATGAGCGGCAGCGCCGTTTGGTGGTGGGTGCTGAGGCCAAAGCGTTGGGTCGGGGCGGGGTCACGGCCGCGGCTCGGGCTGCGGGGATGTCTCGTCCCACGGTGCAGCGGGCCATGGGCGAGTTGGCAGAACCCCCCGAGACGATTGCGCCGGCCCGTTCCCGTCGTCCCGGCGGCGGCCGGAAACGGACGGTTGATCTCGACCCTGGGCTGGTTGAGGCGCTCGAAGCGCTCGTTGACCCTGACAGCAGAGGTGAGCCTGAGTCCCCGTTGCGTTGGACCACGAAATCGACCCGGGTGTTAGCGGACGCCTTGACGGCTTCTGGCCACCCTGTCAGTCACGTTCGGGTGGCAGAAATCTTGCATTCGTTGCACTACAGCCTGCAGGGCAACGCCAAGACCGCCGAAGGCGCTCAGCACCCCGACCGCGACGCCCAGTTCCGCCACATCAACGCCCAAGCCAAGTCCCGCCTGCGCCGCGGGCTGCCGGTGATTTCCGTTGACACCAAGAAGAAGGAACTCGTCGGAGACGACCCCGCTTACAAGAACGGCGGGAAGGAATGGCAACGGAAGGGAGACCCGGTCGCGGTCGGTGTGCAGGACTTTCCCAACCCCGCCATCGGCAAGGCCGTCCCGTATGGGGTCTATGACATCGGCGCCAACGCGGGGTGGGTCCTCGTCGGCGATGACGGGGACACCGCCGCTTTCGCCGTGCAAGCGCTGCGCCGGTGGTGGCAATCGATGGGATCGGAGGCTTACCCGAACGCGGACAGACTGTTGATCTGCGCGGATGCCGGCGGGTCC
>JANPEN010000148.1:0-12141 GCA_031422955.1 Acidimicrobiia bacterium | reverse complement strand
CAGGTCGTAGATCTTGCGGCCACCGAAGGTCTCATGGGCCCGAGGGGCGCCGTCGAGTCGCTTGAGGAACAGAGAGATCCAATCGACCATCAGCTCCATGACCCCCACCCGCAGTCGCGGGTGCTCGGCCAGCACACCGTTCAAAATCAGATCGGCGAGGACAAGCTGCATGTCGTTGGCCATGGTGGGAAAGGACATCAACGGTGCGGCGGGGGTCGGATCGTTTTCCGTCCACCCGTCGTCCATCACCCGGTTGTAGGTCGCTCCGATGTGGAACACGCACGCCAGATCGAGGTCCTCCATCGTCGACCAGAAACGGTCGAGGTCGGGATGGGACAGCCGCTTGCCAGCGGCCAGGCCATGGGGCACCTTCACCAGCCGGACCCCACCGGCGGCCAGCTCACCGATCTGGGCCAGGGCCCAGTCGAGGTCCTCCAACATGATGTGACCGACGGGGAACAGCCGATCCTGCCCTTCCGCTTGCACGGTGACCGCCCAGCGGTTCCATGCCGCCATGTTCACATGCAGCGCGTCGTGGTCATCGCGCAACAACTGCTCCCAGGTGAGCGCCCAGTTCGGGAACAACACCGTGGCATCGACCCCCCACTCGTCGAGATAGTCACGTCGAGCGGAAGGGTTCCAATACTGCTCGGGCATTCGTTCGAAGGCCGAGAACGGTGCCGGTTGACCCGAGCGCCGTTGCTCCATGAACGCACCCTGAGTGCTGCGATCGCCGGGAATGGTGAGCGTGCATTCCATCAGCGGTTGGCCCTTGAAGGTCACACAGTCGTAGCCGAGGTCGTCGGTTCCGAACCCCAGCGCCAGACCGCGGTGCTTGGCGTCGGTGTGCTCCCGGAACATGTCCGGCATTTCGACCAGATGCCCATCGGCGTCCACGATCCGGCTCGCGTTGACAATCACCATGACGACCTCCCCATTCCCTTGCCCCGCGTTCCCCCAGGGCACGCGAGAGGCTAACAGCCAGGTGTCACGCGGACGGCTGGCGCGGGCTCGGAACCTCCACCGACCGGGCGCAGGACCAGGGAAGGCTAATAGTACTGGGGGCCGTAGATGGTGGCGTTGATGTCTCGTCGGGTGCCGATGACGGCCGCCCAAGGCATTGCTAGATAGGCGTTGGCGATCCGGCGGGTCTCGGCTTCCAGCTCGTCAGGCCGGCACACCTGGTTGATCACCCGAAACTGGTACAGCTCCTCCGCACTGAAGTGCCGGCACAGGATCATCGCTTCCCTTGCCAGTACCGGACCGAGGCGTTGGGTCAGGTTGACGTTGGCGAGGCCCTTGAATGGCCGGCCGATTTCGACCTCGGGTAACCAGAATTCTGCGCCTTCTACCGCGATGACGTGATCGAAGCCGGTGGCTATCGACCACCCGCCTCCCACCGCAAAGCCGTTGACGGCGGCGATCGAGATGACATCCATGTGCACCATGGCGTCGAAGACCCGGCCAATCATGCGCGGGACCCGGCCCATGTCCTTGTTTATGGCGGCGCGTTCTTCGGCGTCTTTGGCATCGCGGGCGAGCGTCAGATCCGCCCCGGCACAGAATGCACTGCCGTTACCAGTGACAACCATGATCTTCACGTCACCTGCGTCTCGAACCCGGTGAACGAGCGTCTCGAACTCGAGCATGACCCGAGTGTCGAGCCCGTTGCGCTTCTCGGGTCGGTTGAACGTGATGGTCGCAATGGGTCCATCTTGTTTGTAGAGAAAGAACTCGGGTTGGTTCATAATGCTCCAGCACAGGTAGACAATTGAAATCGCAACGGTAGTCAGCCTCGACACGGTTTCTGACACGTACAGGACGGCCAAGCCACTTGGCGGAGGTCTTCAGGCCACGACGAGACGCGCTCGCAGCGCGTCGATTTCCTCGGCCGTGTAGCCGATCTCGGCGAGGATTTGGTCGGTGTGCTGACCGAGCAGCGGTGCCGGGCTGTTGACCGCAGCGGGCGTTTCGCTCAGCCGTACGGGGTAGTTCGGTTGACGCATTCGGCCCTTGGTCGGGTGATTCACCTCGACCATCATGTCGTTGGCGGCGAGCTGCGGATGGTCGATGATCGTGCGAGGGCCCTCGGCCACGACCTGACAGGGGATGCCCCGGACGGCCAGTACCTCGACCCAGGCAGCGGCCGTACGCCCAGCCAGGAGCGCGTCGAACAACTCGCTCAGCTCGGTGAACGCGTCGGAGCGCTGAGGGCGCGTCTGGTACTTCGGGTCTTCGCCAATGTGTCCCACGTCGAGAGCGTCGCAGAGCTTGCGGAACTGGGCGTCGTTCCACGCGGAGAGCATCAGATAGCTCCCCTCTGCGCAGGGGTACACGCAGGTGGTCGGATCGGCGCCACCCTTGCCGGCGCGAGATGACGCCGCGGTCCGCGACAGGATCGGATCGTCCTGCACCCAGAGCAGGAAGTTGCTCAGCATGTGCAGCGCCCCTTGTAGGAGTGAGGTCTCGACCAGCTGGCCGCGACCGATCATCGGGCGGGCCATCAACGCCAGCAGGATGCCGTTGGTCAGCACCAGCGGTGTGGCTGTGTCAGCGTACAGGTAGCCGGTGAGGCGGGGACCGTCCGCTTCCCGGTTCATGATCCCAGTGAAGGCCTGCACCACCACGTCGTAGCCGGGGGCGTCCCCGAGAGGGCCTTGTGGCCCGTAGCCGGTGAGCGACGCGTAGACGAGCTGATCGTTGAGTGCCGATAGCTCCTCATAGCCAAGACCGATCCGTTCCAGGGTTCCGCGGGCCGTACCGTTGATCAACACGTCGGCGCGCACCGCCAAGCGCCGCACGATCTCCTGACCGGCCGGGCTGGCGAGATCCACCGCGAGCCCACGCTTGGAGCGGTTGCCGAGCTGATGGAAGATCCCCTCACTGCCGAGGAACGGCGTGGTGGAGTTACGGCCATTGTCCCCCCGCAGCGGCTCCACGTGGACTACATCGGCGCCCATCTCGGCCAGCATCCGGGCCGCAAGCGGACCGGCGATCTCCTGGGTCACGTCCACGACGCGGACGCCGTCGAGCGGACGGTGCTGGTTCATGCGCTCTCCCTTTCCCCACGGCCGCCCCCCGGCGGCCGGTCGCGACCATCATGGCCGCTCCTAGCGCGGCGCATGCGGTGCCAGCGTCGATCATCAGCAGCTGGCACCACCGGCTCGACTCTCGCGTCCAGGACCCGTCGATGTCACACGGCCAACGGGCCTTCGGTTGTCATCGCCGAAAATCTAGGAACGGAGCCGGACGAACTTCTGCAGGGCGTGGCAGTCCAGCGGGATGAGACCGGCCCGTCCTCCGGCGGACATGCCGACCTCGCCCACGTAGAGGTCCCCGCGGGAATCCGCCCAGATCCCGTGGGGAGCGAAGAAGCTGCCCGGCGCGCAGGGCTCCTCACCGCCGAAGCGGGCGACTACCTCGCCATCAAGGGTGAAGACGGACACCCGGGCGTGGGGCTCGTGCTCGGGGATGGCCGCCATCATGGTCTTGGGCATGCGGCCGGCCCGAAAGCCCAATTCCGCAACGTAGAGGTTCTCGTCGGCATCGATGAAGACATCGTCGGGTCGATGGACATCGGTCCATTCCTCCACGAACGCTCCAGCAGCGGTGAAGATCTGGATGCGGGAGTTCTCCCGGTCGGCAACGTAGACCAGGCCCCGCCGGTCGATGGCGATGCCGTGGGGAAGCCGGAACTGACCGGGGCCGGCGCCCGGCTCCCCCCAGGAGAACTCGTGGTCCCCGTCCGGGCTGAAGACATGGATGGCGGCGTTGCCATACCCGTCGGCCACATAGAGGCGACCGTCGGGAGCCGGCGCCGCGTTGGTCACCATGTTGAAAGGACCCGCGGCGCGGGCCACCGGATGAGTCCAGGCCACGAAGCCGGTGTCCGACGCCACCCCGGCTTGACCCAACGTGCGCAGCAACGTGCCGTCGGTGCGGAAGACACGCACGGTGTGGTCCATGTTGTCGGCACAGTAGACGGAGTCGTCCGGGCCGATGCAGATGCCATGGGGATTGGTAAAGACACCCTCACCCCAGGCATCAAGAAAACGCCCGTCCCGGTCGAACACGATGACGGGGTGCTCTCCGCGACTGAACACATACACCCGATCAGCGGAGTCGGTGGCCACGCCGGCCACCTCCACGAAACTCCACCCTTCGGGCAGTTGTTCCCAGCCGTGCAGCACCTCGTAGTCGATTGCGTTAGATCCCATCGGCTCAGAAAACGATGACTTGCCGGGTGACCTCGCCCCGTTTCATGGCCGCGTAGCCCTCGTTGATCTGATCGAAGGTGAGGGTGGCGGAAACCATCTCATCGAGCTTGAGCCGCCCGTCGAGGTACATGGAAACCATGTTCGGCATGTCCGTACGGAACTGGTTTGATCCCATCATCGAGCCCTGGAGCTTCTTTTCCTGCAACAGGTCGATTCCGCGGATCTCCAACATCTGCTTGGAGGGCACCATGCCGATGACGGTGGCGGTGCCACCGAGGCCCAACATGTTGAAAGCCTGCTCGCTGGTGGCTTTGAGGCCGATCGCCTCGAAGCTGTAATCCACCCCGCCGTCAGAGAGCTCCTTGACCGCTTCCACCACGTTGTCCACCTTGGTGGCGTTGACCACATGGGAGCCGCCCAGCTGGCGGGCGATCTCCAACTTGTCGTCGGCCACATCGACCACGATCACCTGCACGGCGCCGGCAATGCGGGCCGCCTGCACCGCGGCCAGGCCAATACCGCCGGCCCCGATCACGCACACCGAAGCGCCCGGGGGAACCTTGGCCGTGCGGAACACGGCCCCCATGCCGGTGGTGATGCCACAACCGATGAGCGCGGCCCGGTCGAGGGGCATCTCGTCCACGATCTTCACCACGCCGTTCTGGTGGATCAGCATCTGCTCGGCGAACCCACCAAGCCGAGCGAACTGATCCACCGCAGTACCGTCTTGCTTGGTCAACCGTGGCGGTGCCCCCTTCGGGCGCGAGGTCGCCGCGGGGTTGTTGCAGCGATGGGGGTTGCCGGACAGACACTGGCGGCACTGGCCGCAGAAGATCGACACACAACAGATCACATGGTCGCCCGGTTTGACGTAGGTCACGTTATCGCCCACGGCTTCCACGATTCCGGCGGACTCATGGCCCAGCACCGAAGGCAGCTTGGTGCGGAAAATGCCCTCCATGAAATGGAGATCCGAGTGGCAGAGCCCGGCCCCCTTCACCTCAATGAGCACCTCATCAGGCCCGGGCCCGTCGATGCGTAGATCCTCGAGATCGAGCTGACCGGGCTGACTGTTCAGCACTGCTGCTCTCATGCGGAGCCCCCTGTGTGGTGTGACGAGTGTTTGCTCGGGGGGACCCTATCGCCCCGCCGAGGAGCGAGCATCCGCCACCACCGGGGCCCGACATGCCGCCTCCCGAGTTCAGTCCTGCGGCTTGTACATGCGGATGGGCCCGGGCTCGGTGACGCCGCGAGGCTGCTTGCGCCACGGCTTGCCCAGGGTGAGGCCGCCGTCCACGACCTGGGCGGTGCCCGTTATCCAGTTCGAGTCCTCCGACGCCAGGAACAGCGCCATGCGGGCGATGTCGCCGGGGTCGCCCATGCGCCGCAACGGTTGGGAGTCCGCCATGCGGTCGCGAACCTTGTCCAGGCGTTGCGCGTTCTCGGCGTCCTCGATGTCTGACAGGGCCCGGCCCGCAGCCAACTGGGTAGCGATGAAGCCGGGGCAGATGCAGTTGACCCTGATGTCGTGTTCAGCCAACTCCAAGGCGGCGGACTTGGTCATCATGATGACCCCGGCCTTGGCCACGTTGTAGAGGTGGGTGCCCACGTCGGGAACCAGCCCGCAGATGGAAGCGGTGGAAATGATCGAGCCCGAGCCCTGGGCCTTCATGATGGGGCTGGCGTGCTTGATACCGAGGAACACCGACTTGAGCAGCACGTCCATGGTGAGGTCGTAATCCTCGACCGAGGTGGCCTCGAAGGGGCCCTGAGCGCCGACGAAACCGGCGTTGTTGTAAAGCACATCGAGGCGGCCCCAGGCCTGGGTGGCCGCCTCAATGAGGGCGGCGACCTGGGGCTAACGAGCGACGTTGCAATGTCGGTAGATGTCGCTTTCCCCCAACGAAGCGGCGTAACGCTCGCCCACCTCGTCCTGGATGTCTCCGACCACCACCTTGGCGCCGTGCTCGACGAACAGCGCAGCGGTGGCCGCACCAATCCCTGACGCCGCGCCGGTGATGACCGCGACCTTGCCTTCGAGCTTGCGATCGTGCCGCTGATCGTTCATGGCGTCCGTTCCTTCGGTTCGTTTCGTTGTGCGGTTACGTTGCGCGGGCGGTTACGTTGCGCGGGCGGGTGCGATGCGCTGGCGTTGGGCGCGGTGCGGTTGCGTCGGGCGCGGTGCGGTTGCGTCGGGCCGCAGCGTAGACGCCGAGGCGGGTCCCCTGAGCCAGCGGCGGGTTGTTACCGCCGAGAGGAAGCTCGGGCCATCTTGGCCCCGTCGTAACCGATGCGCTGGGTTGGTTCCACCCGGAACACCACTCGCCGGGGCGAGTCCAAAAAGGTCACGAACCTGGCCTGCTCGGTGGGGTGATCGGGGACCAGGGCGGCGGCCAGCTCAGGGTAGAACCATGCCTTGGTTTCGGCGTCCTCGTGCACGGTGGCGGTGCCCTTCCAGGTGATGGCCTTGTTGCGGGGCAGGGGCGACCCGGTGCTCGTCACCACCACGCACACCCGGGGATCACGTCGCACCGCGCTGACCCTGGCCCGTTGGGCGGAGGCGGTCAGCCAGAAGCAGCCCTGGCGCCACACGTAGGACATGATCACCCCAACCGGCCAGCCCTCTTGGTTGGACCAGATAAACGTGCACTCGTTATGGGCCGAGAGGAGTTCCTCCTCCACCTCGGGATCCAGGCTGAAGGCGGTGACATCCTCGTAGTTCTCCAGTGGTTCTGCTGCCGGTTCGCCTGGCCGTTCTTGGGTCATGAGCCCCTTTGTACACGGTGGGCGATCCGCCTCGGAGACCCTGTTCCCCGGCCGGCACGGGGGTTTCCCTAGCCTGGGGGTCATGACCGACCGTTGGATGCTGCATCGCGCCGGCATCATCAACGTGTACCAGTACAGCGACGAGACCTTGCACTTCGCCGGCGGGCGGCTGTTGCTGCGAGGGGTCAACGGCTCGGGCAAGTCCACCGCCATGAACATGTTGCTGCCGTTCCTGCTCGACGCTGACACCCGGCGCATCGACGCTGCCGGCGAGCAGTCCTCTGTGCTGCGCTCCTGGATGCTCACCGGGCGAGACGACCCCCAACCGTCTGGGTACCTGTGGATCGAGTTCGCCCGCCCCGCTAGTCAAAGCACCGGCCACGAAAGCACCGGGAGCGAGCCGCACTACCTGATCTGCGGGTGCGGGATCCGGGCCAATCGTTCCACCGAGCGCGTGAGCACCTGGTGGTTCGTCACCGACCGCCGCCCTGGGATCGAGCTGGCCCTGGTCGAGAACCGGGTTCCACTCAGCGTGGACGCCCTGCGGGCCAGCATCGGCGCCCATCGCGTCTTCGCCCAGGACCAGCGGGCCGGCTACCGCAACGAGGTCAGGGCCCGCCTTTTCGGTGGCGCCGACATCGACCAGCACATTCGACTGCTCCACGTGGTGCGCAACCCCCGGGTCGGGGACCGCATCGACGTGGACCTACCCGAACACCTCAACGGGGCCCTGCCCCAGCTGTCCGACGCCGCCCTCGACGACGCCGCCCAACCCCTGGAGGATCTTGAGGAGCACCGCGGCAACGTCGAAGATCTGACCCGCACCGCGGAGACCCTCACCGCCCTGGGCGCCGTCTACCAGAGCTACGCCCAGGGTGAGCTGCGCCGCCGCAGCGACAACGTGCTCGCTCGTTTCGAGCAGGTCCGCCGAGACCGTCGAGCCGAGACCGAAGCCAGGGCCGGGGCCGCCCAGGCCACCGCCGCCCTGGCCAGCGCCCAATCCGCCCAGCAGGCGGTCAAAGCCAACCGCAACCGCCTCGAACTGGAAATCCAGGCGCTGCTGGCCCAACCCGCCTATCGCGAAGGCCAACAGCTCGACGATCTGCGGGGTCGGGTCGACGCCATGGCCGCCGCCGTCACCCGAGCCGAGGCCGCCCTGGACCGCGGCGAGCGACGCCAGGACGAAGCCGCGACCGTCGCCCAGCGGGCCGAGGCGACGGTCGGAAGCGACCTCCAGCACGTGGGCAAGGATCTGGGTGACCTGGCCGGCGCAACCGCTACGGCGCGTTTGCCCGCTCCCCCGGACCGCCCCGACTTGGCCCCCGTGCCGGCCCAGCTCGACCTCGAGCCGACTCGAAGGGGGGTGAGCACGGTGCGCTCGGCGGCCCAGCAAGCCAAGGCCAAGGCCGGCGAGATGCACGCCAGCCTCGACGCGATCGATGCCCAAGCCGCCGAGGTCCGCAGCGCAGAGCGGGCCCTGCTGCAGGCGGACCGGGCCATCGAAACCGCCGCTGAAGCCTTCCAGCAAGCACGGACCGCGTTCGACCAGGCCATCTTGCGCTGGCACAACGCCCTCAACGCCTGGGCCGACGAGGTCGACCAGCTCGAAAAGGCGCCCGAAGAAGGGCAGGGGGCGGTCCCCCAGCTCGAACGCAGCCTGTTCGACCTCGCCTCCCTGCACCGAGGGGGTGACTTGGTCGAGCGGGCCCTCGACGAAACCGTCGCCGCCCACATCACCGCCCATGATCGTCACCTCGCCCGTTTGGACGCCCGACACCACACCGAGGCGGCTGAAACGGTCCGGCTGCAGATCATCCTCGAGGAGCTGATCCAACGCCGTGAGCCCGCGCCGCCCGCCCAGTGGTGGCAACGAAGCCCGCGCCGGGTGACCCTGGCGGAGTTGGTGGACTTCTCCCCGGAGTTGGGCGAAGGCGAACGGGCCGGCCTGGAAGCAGCCATGGAGGCAGCCGGTCTGCTCGGGGCCGAGGTCGGCGCCGACGCTTCCCTCACCCTGCCCACCGGCGAGCTGCTGGCGGTGGCCGGTAGCCCCGTCGCCGCTCCCCTCACCGCCCTTTTGTCGGTGAGCGTGCCGACCGACGGGGACCCCGAGCGCTACCGCGGGCTCACCCCCGCCGCGGTGGTGGCGGTGTTGGCCACCGTGTCAAGCCATCTCACCGCCCGCCCCGACGCAACCGCCTCCACCGCGGTGTCGGTGGACGGCTCCTTTCGCATCGGAGCGTTGCAGGGACGCCATCACAAAGCGGTTGCCGAACACATCGGCGTCACCGCCCGACGCGCCGCGCTGGACCGGGCCAGGGCCGAGGCCCAGCGGCAACTGGAAACGGCGGCCGCCGCCTTGGCCGCCACCGACAACGCCCTGGCCACCGCTCGGGCCCATCGCCAGCGCGCCGAGCTGGTGCGGGGCCAACGCCCCCCTGCCCGGGAAGCCAACCGGGCCGGCCAGCGCAGCGAGGTCGCCGAAGCCCGGCTGGGCGACGCTCGGGAGCGCCGCGCCACCGGTTCCGCCCTGCTGGCCCAAGCCGAGGAAACCCACACCAACCTGGCCGCGGACGCCTATCGCCTCGCCGCCCGGTTGGCCCTGCCCCCCGATCGACAGGGTTTGCGCCAGATCGAGGCCGTGCTGGGCGAGGTGGCCGGCCTGTGTCATCGCCTCGACAGCCGGCTCGACAACCTGGCCCGCAGCCATCGCCATTGGGTCACCGCAGACGAGTTCTGCCAGCGCAGCACTTCCGAGCTAGACGCGGCCCGCGCCGAGCTCGAACAACGCCGAGGCGAACATCAGCCCCAGGCCATGCGCCTTGCCACCCTGGAGGACAGCATCGGCGCCGATTACGCCGAGCTGTTGGCCAGCCTCGATCTCAGCCGCCATGAACACACCGAGGCCACCAATCTGGCTGAGGAAACCGAACGCACGGTAACCAACGCCATCACCACAGAGGCCAACACCCGGAGCCGGGCCGCCGCCCTAGCGGCAGAACTACACCGGGTCGAGGCCGCCTGCGTGGCCACCCTGACACCGTTGCGCCGGGCCCTGGACCTGCCCAGTTTCCTCGCCGCCGCCGTCGCACCCGCCGCCGTCGCACCCGCACCCGCACCCGTCCAGCCCGCACCCGTCCAGCCCGCACCCGTGGCGTCGGCCGTAGGCGCAGCCGCTACCGGCGAGTCGGCTGGCGATCCGGACTCGTCCACGGAACGGGCCATGGCTGAGATACGCCAACCGGTGCCGGAGACAGCGGAGGGAGCCAGAACCCTGGCCCTCGCCGTGCTCAACGGTGTCGCCCTGCCGGCCCGCGCCGATGTCAACGCCGAACGGGTGCGCCAATCCCTGCGCCAGCGCCGCGACCAGCTCGGGGCCGGTTGGGACGCCGAGGACCATCAGCCCGACGAGTCTCTGCCCCTGGTGGTGGAGGTCACCGGTCCCCTCATCGGCGCCCGGATCCCCCTGCCCGACGCCGCCAGCGCGGTACGCGACCAGCTCCACCAACAGGCCAGCCTGCTCACCGCCAAGCAGGATCAGGCCCTGCGCAATTTGCTGCAGGGCCTGGTGGCCCGCGAGGTGTCAGACAAAATGCAGGCGGCCCGCGAGCTGGTCGATCTGATGAACAACCGCCTGGCCACGGTGACCACCGCCCATGGCATCGGCGCCTCGCTGCGCTGGCGTCGACGAGACGATCTGGATCAGGAGCTGTCCACCACCATCGACCTGCTGGCCAAACCGCCCGACCTGCGCACCGCCGAGGAGGACCGGGCCCTCGCCGCCGCCCTGTCCACCCGCATCGACCGCGCCCGCCAAAGCGAACCAGAGGCGCCCTACCGGTCCCTTATTGCCGCGGTGCTCGACTACCGGGCCTGGCACACCATGTCGGTGTTGATCCTGCGCACCGGGGACACCCCCAAGCTGTTGTCACGGCGCACCGCCCTATCCGAGGGTGAGAAGAAGCTGGTGTCCTACCTGCCCTTGTTCGCGGCGGTGGCTGCCTCCTGTGATGCGCTGGCCGCTCAGGAGCCCGCCGCCCCCCGCTTCGTGTTGCTCGACGACGCCTTCGCCAAGGTGTCCGAGGACAACCATCCCCGTCTTTTCGGTTTGTTGGTGCAGCTGGATCTCGATTTCATCGCCACCAGCGAACGCCTCTGGGGCACCCACGCCACCGTGCCGGAGCTGGCTATCACCGAGGTATTGCGAGACGCCGAGCTCAACGTGATCGTCTTGGAGCATTCACGGTGGAACGGGGCAGTACTATCCACTCCCACCGACATCCCAGTATGAGCCCTGGTATGAGCCCTGGTATGAACCCCGGTATGAACGAATCCGGTCGCCACCTCTTTCGTTATGTGGTGTTCGAAGAATGGCAGGACTATCGGGCCATCATGGCCACCTTCGCCAACACCTACTTCTCTGAGTTCACTCCCGATGAGGTCGGCGCACGCTTGGCCGGCCACGGATGGGAACTCGACACCGTCACCGTGAACGCCCGCCTGGAACGGCTACGAGAATGGGGCAATCTCACCGTATCGACAGCCATTGGCAGCCCATCGAGCTTGGCCGATTACTACAAACGACGCAACCGTTATCTCATCACTCGCGCCGGTCAAGAGGTCCACGACGTGGTGGAAGGGGTGCTGCGCGGCGTTGATGAGGTCCGAGACGTATCCACTGGTCGGCTGCGGGCGTTGCGGGAAGCGCTCGACGCCTTGGCCCGCTTGGATGTTGGGGTGGCCGAGCCCAGCGCGCTGGCCGACGCGGTGCGCGATGTGTTCGACCCCCACGCCGCCTTCACCACCGAAATCACCCAGTTCTTCGCCGCCATCAACCAATGGCAAAGCCGCTACGACCTCGACGCCGACGAGTTCCGTTTCTTCGCCGAGGTACTGGTGGGCTACGTGGGCGAACGGCTCGACGAGATCGAGCGCACGGCTCGTCCCATCGGGCGTTGCCTCATCGCCCTGGAAGATCGCCTGGAACTCATCATCGAGCGGATGGGGCGGGGGCTGGCCGGTCGAGTCGAGCAAGCGGGGCTGCAGCACACCGTGTCGGTTTCCCATGTTGCAGGTTCCAGCCTGGCCGATTGGGAACATCTCAACGGGTGGTTCGTAGCCCGCGCCGGGGTGGCCTCCCGCATTGAACGGTTGGGCCGCG
>JANPEN010000147.1:0-2488 GCA_031422955.1 Acidimicrobiia bacterium | reverse complement strand
CCGACTCGCGAGGCGCGGTCACCCTGGCCGCTAACCGGGCCCGGGGGGCGTGGGTAACGAGGGGGCGAGCTGGGGCCGGGGAAAGCCAGCACGGGCGACGTCGATCTCGACACGGATGGTGCAACCATGCACGTGGTCATTGACCATGCCCATGGCCTGCATCAGGGCGTACATGGTGGTAGGTCCCACGAACCGCCAGCCCCTAGCCCGCAGCGCCTTGGACATGGCGGCGGACGCCGGCGTCTTGGCCATGGTCAGCAGGGTGGCGTAGTCGCAAAGCTCGGGCCGATCGACGGGATCGGGCTCAAAGCTCCACAGAAACCCCGCCAGGGAGCCTGCCTCCTCGATCAGCTCCAGCGCCCGGCTGGCGTTGCCGATGGCCGCTTCGATCTTGCCTCGATGACGCACGATGCCAGCGTCACCCAGCAAGCGTTCCACGTCGGCGGGACCGAAGGTGGCCACCACGGTCGGATCGAACTCGGCGAAGGCCCTGCGGAAGTTCTCCCGTTTGCGCAGGATGGTCAACCACGACAACCCAGCCTGGAAACCCTCCAGGCAAAGCTTTTCGAACAGGCGCACGTCGTCCGCGACTGGCCGCCCCCACTCGTGGTCGTGGTAGAGCTGGTAGCCCTCGTCGCCGCCCGGCCACCAGCAACGCAAGCTGCCATCCGGTCGGGCCGCCAGGCCTTCGGCCACCTCGGGCTCGAGGTCGCTCAACTCGAAGCCCCCAAGGTTGCGCTGGCCCTGGCGGTGCCTTCGACCAGCGAGCCCAGTTTCTGCCAGGCCACCTCAGCGGCCACCTCGCTGTAACCGGCGAAGGTGGCGAACCCGCAGTCGGTGCCGGCCTGCAGCCGCTGGGGGTCGCCCAGCGAGTCCGCGATTCGGACCAGCCGATCCGCCACCACGTCGGGATGCTCGATGTAGTTGTGGGTGGTTTCGATCACCCCCGCGACCACGCCCATGGTGGCCGGTACCCGCCCCAAGAGGCGGTGCTCGTGGGCGTGGCGAGGGTTGGCGAAGGGCAACACCAGCCAGCCGACCTCCGCTTCGACCAGCACCGGCAGGATCTCGGTCAGCTCCACGTCGAGGTGGTGGGGGCCGTCGTAGTTGCCCCAGCACACATGCAAGCGCAACCGGGCCCTGTCGATACCGGCCACTGCGGTGTTGATGGCCGCCACCACCGACTCCACGAAGGCCACGAACTCGCCCAACGGACGCGAGGCAAAGCGGGTGTGGCGCTCCATGGCCAGATCGGGGGCATCGATCTGGAGGATGAACCCGGCCTCGGCGATGCGCTGGTACTCGGGGCGCAGGGCCTGAGCGATGGCCTCCAGATAGGCGGCGTCGTCGGGGTAGAACCGGTTGTCCATAGCCGCCGCCACGATGCCGGGAGAGGCGGCGGTGACGAAAGCACGCTCGGCCCCGAGACCAACCCCGGCGAGGGCGGCAGTAAAGCCGTTCAGCTCGGCGTCGATGGGGCCGAGCCCTTGGTGGAACAGGGGCGCCGAACAGGCCGGGGCAGACATGGCCGACACCCGGCTTTTGGTCGTCATTGCGCCCTTCTTGAGTTCGACGAAGCTCGGGTAGGCCACCCGATCGGCCATGATCGGCCGCTTGCTGGCCCCCTCGAACCCGGAAAGCCGCTCCCGTACATAGGTGAAGAAGCTCTCCCTGGGGGCTTCGCCATTGTTGATGATGTCGAGGCCGACCCGCACCTGATCCGCGACCACCGCGGTAGTGGCCGCTTCGATCAGCTGCGTGAACCGCCCCTCGTCGATGACCTGGCCTCGGCTGCGGGCCGCAAACAGCCCGTCGAGTTCCACGGGGCGGGGCAAGCTGCCGGTGTGGGTGGTCAAGATCTCGATGCTCGGAATAGGCATCGGTTCGGACTCAGTAGATCTTGTCGCTCGAGCCGGCCGAGCCGCCGTCGTTGGCCACCTTCACGTCGTTGCGCATGCCGCTGATGGTGGCCTGGAGATCGCTGCTGACGGTGATCATGCGGAAGCCGTTGCCCACCCGCTTGGCGGCCAGGCCGGAGATGGAATGGATGCCGGCGGTCACCCCGTGGCGGTTGCAGCTGTCCACGATGGTGGCAATGGCGTCGTCGAAGACGGTGCCGGGATTGTCCACTCCCGGCGGCAGCCCGTAGGTGATCGACAGGTCCGCCGGGCCGACGTAGACGGCGTCGATGCCGGGCACGGAGAGGATGTCGTCGACGACTTCAACCGCTTGTTTGGTTTCCACCATGGGAATGCAGGCGATCTCGTCGTTGGCCCAGGAGTAGTAGTCCGCCCCGAAGGCCATACCGGCCCGGATGGGACCGAAACTGCGGGCCCCGGCGGGGGCGTAGCGGCACGCGGCCACTGCCGCCTCGGCCTCGGCTCTGGTGTTGACCATCGGGATGACCACGCCGAGCGCCCCTGCGTCGAGCATGCGTCCGATGATGCCGGGCTCCAGCCACGGCACCCGCACAATGGGGGTGGAGGAC
>JANPEN010000146.1:0-8884 GCA_031422955.1 Acidimicrobiia bacterium | reverse complement strand
GTACCGGTCACCCGGACCAGGGGCCCACTGGGTTTGTCTTGGACCAGAGTCATCCCCGGAGGCAGTGTTCCCGCCGTCCGGGTCCAGGTGTACGGCCGAACGCCGCCAGCGCCCTCGATCCAGAGGTTGGCGAAGCTGTCGACGCTAGGCCGACCAGGGCAGTTGCGGCGTCAGCGTTATTCCCAGGGCGGCGTTGATAGTGATGGTCACCACGATCTGGGCGGTCTGACCGCTGGCGGTATCGGTGGCTTTGAGGGTAAAGCTGGTGATTCCGACCGTGGTGGGGACGCCGCTGACCGAGCGCAGCGGTGGGAAGTCCGGTGTGGCCCCACCGGCTCCTGGGTTGATGAGGGTCAACCCGGCCGGCGGTTGGCCGCCGATGATCTCGAACTGGACCACGCCGGTGTATCCGGAGACGCCCAGGGTGGTGCCGGTGGTCGGGTGGTCGCCGCGGCCCTGATAACACGGCAGGAATTCACGCAGGGTGGTCCCATTCGGGGTGGCGGCCGCGGTTCTGCGCGCAACGTGCCACTTTGGTGGGCGCAGCGATGAGGCGGTACCACCCCTGACATGCTTTTTCGTTTTTCGTGTTCGCGCTGCGCGTACACGTTGCTCGCATAACCGGCCTCGGTTTCCCCCTGGTGGCCACCTACGGTGCTTTCGAGCGCGGCGATGGGTTGGCGAGAGTCCCAGGAAGGCGCTGATCAGACCAGATCAGACCAGATCTAGACGCAATGCCGTTCGGTTAGAGTTTCATCAACGTAATTCGGAGCGGCGAAGCGGACATCACAGCACCGACCCGTCTGCCGGTTCGAGCCCTAACTTCAGGGTATTGCTGCCAGTGGACGTTGGTAGTAGCACCGAGACCAGGGCGATCTGAGGGTGGTGGCGATGGGCAGCGAGTTTCGGTCAGGTTCTGGTGCCGCGGCCGAGGCGCTGGCGGAGTTGGTGGCGGACCAATGCCTCGTCGGGGACCACCTCGGGGTACAGGTGGCCGCACGTTGGCGGGGGGAGCTGGTGGTCGATCTGGCCGAGGGGTGGCTCGACCCGGGCCGAACCCGGCCGGTCGGACCCAACAGCCTGTTCTGCTGTTTCTCGGTGAGCAAGGTCCTGGCGGCACGAGAGGTGTGGCGGCTCCTGGCCGAGGGCCGCCTCGATCCCCAGGCGATGGTGGGGGACTACTGGTCCGGCTTCCGGGCGCCGGTGACGGTGGCGCAGCTGTTGTCCCATCAGGGCGGGTTGCACCGGGCCCCACGCCCGTTGACCCTGGAGTTCCTCATCGATGATCGGGCCGGTTTGGATTGGGTGGCTCACCTCGAGCCGGCCTGGCCGCCGGGGGAGGCCAGCGGCTACCACACGTTGACATACGGCTGGTTGGTGCGGGGGTTGGTGGAAGCGGTGACCGGAGCTCCCTTTCCCAACGTGTTGGGGCCGGACGTGTTCGTTGGGTTACCGGCGCAGCACCGCGAACGGGCCGCCGTCGTGGTTGAAGGATTCGAAGCCCGGGGCCTGCGCTGGGTGGAGGGGGAGAACCACCCCGCCGTTGAGGCAATGGATCCGTCTTTCGTGCCGGACTGGAACGACCCCCGGGTGCAAGCCGCCTCCCAACCGGCCTTCAGCGGCTGGGCCTCGGCCCGGGCCCTGGTCGCCCACATCGACGCTATCCCGCCCGAGCACTTCACGGGGCCGAGCGCGCTGGCGGTGGATGGGATCGATCGTTGCCTCGAGTTGCCGGTCCGCCGGGGCCTGGGCGTGGAGCTGGGCGGGCGCTTCGAGGGCGGCGCGGTGGGGGCGCTGGGACCCAACCCGAACGCCTTCGGTCACGGCGGCCATGGCGGCCAGGTGGTGGTGCGTGATCCCGAGGCGCAGCTCACGATCGCTGTGTTGGTCAATCTGTTGCTCCCTGCCGAGGCGGCTGCGGAGCGCACCACTACCATCTGCGAGCTGATTAGGGCCTTGTGTGACGCTTACTGAGGTTCTACCGCTCAGCGGGGGCGGCAATGTGCAGGGCGGCCGGAACCACCTCAATGGTCAGGGGCAACTGGCCCCAAGCCTCCCCGTCAGCACGGACCGAGATGGCCGCGCCGGCGGCCTCGTCGATTCCCCGGAGGGTGACCTGGTGGGCCCGATGGGTTGACACAGCGTGGTGGCGTACATGCGTGCCGCGAAACACCCGCCCAAAGTGGCGCAAGAGGTTGAGGCGACCCACTGCCTCGATGACGGTCACGTCGGCCAGCCCGTCGGCCGGGTCGGCGTCGGGGCAGATCGCCATGCCGCCGCCGAAACAGGCGGTGTTGCCCACCGCCACCAAGGCCGCGTTGATTCGATGCTGCGTGCCACCCGTCGGTCCGACCAAATCCAGCACCAGCGCAACGGGTTGTAAGCGGGGAAGCTCCACCATCGTGGCCAGGCTGTAGCGAGCGCGGCCGCGGGGCCAGCGGAGCGTTTCGGCCCGTTCGTTGACCGCGGCGGAGAAGCCAACTGTTGCCACCGAAACTGCCCACCGGCCCGCCCGCAGCGTCGTGGCCGGCGCGCCCAGGTCGCCTTGGGCTGATCCCTGCGCAGCCCCCTCGGGGAGCTCGACGCTCTTTCGGCGCAGCAGATCGATTGCCCTGGCCCTCCCCAGCGCCACCCGGGTAGCCTCCGCGACCATTGTCGGTAGGCCGAGGGCGGCGGCGATGTCGTTGCCCGTGCCGGCCGGAATGATGCCCAGCACCGTG
Source organism: Acidimicrobiia bacterium (assembly GCA_031422955.1). Classification (GTDB taxonomy): domain Bacteria; phylum Actinomycetota; class Acidimicrobiia; order Acidimicrobiales; family CAIXPF01; genus CAIXPF01. The sequence goes on along the minus strand of JANPEN010000146.1, from coordinate 6,164 downwards.
TCGCTGCCGGCGATGGCTTGGGCGACGTGATGGACCAGCCCGTCTCCGCCGATGACAACGATGCGGGCCACGCCCTGGGATACCAGCTCGGCCGAGCGGGCGTGGACTTCAGCCACTGACGCGGTGTCCACTATCCGCAGTCCACCGGTCCCGATTCCGTCTTCGAGGGCGGCGAGGGCGGCGCGGGTACGCCCGGCACTGCGGCCCCGCCGGGCCGCCGGGTTTACGAACACCGCAACCTCGCTCATCCCCCAGCCTGACATGCCGCCGGGATCAGGCTCCGGCGGCCTGGGCGGCCACTGCGGCGGCGGCCGCCTTGGCCGCAGCGGGGTCACCCACCACCCGATCGAGGGGGTGACAGGCGGTGCGGGGGCGCAGCTCGTCGTCGAGGTCGTAGTGCAGGGGTACCCCGGTGGGCAGGTTGAGCTCGGGGATGTCGGCCTCCGAGATGGCGTCGAGGTGCATGACCAGCGCCCGCAGTGAGTTCCCATGGGCCGCTACCAGCACGGTGTGACCGGCCCGCAGGTCGGCCACGATGGCGTCGTACCAGTACGGCAGCATGCGGGTCACCACGTCCTTGAGGCACTCGGTGAGTGGCAACAGGTCCGGGGCCAGGCCGGCGTAACGCGGGTCCCGGGCCGGGTGATAGGGGGAATCGAGGCCGAGCGGGGGCGGCGGAATGTCGTAGGAACGCCGCCAGATCTTGACCTGGGCCTCGCCATAGCGGTCCGCCGTCTCCTTCTTGTCCAAGCCGGTCAGCCCGCCGTAATGGCGCTCGTTGAGCCGCCAATGGCGCCGCACCGGAATCCAGCATCGGCCGGATTCGTCCAAGGCCAGGTTGGCGGTCTGGATGGCTCGCTGCTGCAGGGAGGTATGGACCACGTCGGCCAGCAACCCCGCCTCGGCCAGCGCCGCCCCCCCAGCTCGCGCCTCGGCCCGTCCCTGCTCGGTGAGTTCCACATCCACCCAACCGGTGAAGAGGTTCTTCAGGTTCCAAACGCTCTGACCGTGGCGCATGAGGATCAGCGATGCCATAGCCAACTCTGGCACCCCGGACCCTCGAGAGACCACCGGATACGCTTCTCCGCCCGGCTGGAATAAACATGAGCGCGAAGCACTTAGGTTTGTTATCTACTTCGAACTGAGGGTGTTGCCGGTACCGCACCAAGGGCCGGTAGCCTGGCGCTTAGTTCACGTCTCACACAGGAGAGCAATCGATGCCGAAGGCCGTGGGAATTGACCTGGGAACCACTAACTCGGTGGTCTCGGTCCTCGAGGGTGGCGACCCTGTCGTCATCCCCAACGCCGAAGGATCACGCACTACCCCCTCGGTGGTGGCCTTCGCCAAGTCGGGCGAAGTGCTGGTAGGTGAGGTGGCCAAGCGCCAGGCCATCACCAACCCTGATCGCACCATCCGCTCGGTCAAGCGAGAGATGGGCAGTCGTTGGAACATCGACATCGACGGCAAGGCCTATACGCCTCAAGAGATCAGCGCCCGCACGCTGATGAAGCTCAAGCGCGACGCGGAGGCCTACCTGGGTGACACCGTCACCCAGGCCGTCATCACTGTGCCCGCCTATTTCGACGACGCCCAGCGCACCGCCACCAAAGAAGCCGGTGAGATCGCCGGCCTTGAGGTGTTGCGCATCATCAACGAGCCCACCGCGGCGGCGCTGGCCTACGGTCTGGACAAAGAAGCCCACGATCAGACAATTCTGGTGTTCGACCTCGGCGGCGGCACGTTTGACGTGTCGGTGTTGGAGATCGGCGAGGGCGTCTTCGAGGTGAAATCCACCGCCGGGGACACCCGCCTCGGGGGCGATGACTGGGACCAGAAGGTCATCGACTGGCTGGTGGCCAGCTTCAAAGGCGACCACGGCGTCGATCTGGGCAAAGACAAGATGGCTTTGCAGCGGCTCAAGGAAGCAGCCGAAAAGGCCAAGGTCGAGCTGTCTTCGACCCAGAGCACGCAGATCAACCTGCCCTTCATCACCGCCACCTCCGAAGGGCCCAAGCACCTCGACTACACCCTGACCAGGGCCAAGTTTCAGGAGCTGACCGCGGATCTGTTGGACCGCTGCCGCATCCCCTTCGAACAGGCCCTCAAAGACGCCGGCATGCACAAGGGAGATCTTTCCCACGTGATCTTGGTGGGCGGTTCCACCCGCATGCCGTCGGTGACCGAGCTGGTGGTCAGCCTCACCGGCAACGAGCCCCACAAGGGCGTCAACCCCGATGAGGTGGTGGCCGTCGGTGCCGCGGTGCAGGCCGGGGTGCTCAAGGGTGAAGTGAAAGATGTGCTCCTGCTCGATGTCACCCCGCTTTCGCTGGGCATTGAGACCAAGGGCGGGGTGATGACCAAGCTCATCGAACGCAACACCACCATCCCGACCCGGCGTACCGAGGTGTTCACCACCGCGGAGTACCTGCAACCCTGGGTGGATATCCCCGTGTTGCAAGGTGAGCGGGAGATGTCTCAGTTCAACAAGACGCTGGGCAAGTTCCAGCTGGTCGACCTGCCGCCGGCGCCGAGGGGCGTACCTCAGATCGAGGTCACCTTCGACATCGACGCCAACGGCATCGTGTCGGTGTCGGCCAAGGACAGGGCCACCAACAAGACCCAGTCCATGACCATCACCGGGCAGAGCTCGCTGGCCAAGGACGACATCGCTCGGATGGTCCGGGACGCCGAGCAGCACGCCGAGGAAGACCGCCGCCTGCGCGACGAGCAGGAGACCCGTAACACCGGGGACACCCTCGTCTACCAGACCCGCAAGCTGCTCAAGGACCAGGGTGACAAGATCACCGGCCCCGAGAAGGAGACGGTGGAGAGTGCCCTCACCGACCTGGAGAGCGCCCTGAAGGGTTCCGATATCGGCGCCATCAAGGACAGCACCGAGAAGTTGATGAACGCCAGCCAGACCTTCGCCCAGCAGCTCTACGAGCGGGCCGCCGCCGAGCAAGCGGCAGCCAGCGGAAGCGGCGGCGGGTCCTCGACGCCGCCCTCCGATGACGAGGTCGTGGACGCCGAGATCGTCGACGACGGCAACTGATCGGGCCATTGATGAACGACCACGGAGATGAGGCCGTCGCCCCGCCTGCGGCGACGGCCGGACCCCTCACGCCCGATGCACCCCTCACGCCCGAGATCGTGGATCCGGCCGACCCCTTCTTTGCTACGGAGGAGCAGCCAGCACCGATCGAGCTCACCGTTGAGGATCTGATTGAGCAGCTGGAGCAGGTTACCGCCGAGCGGGACGGTCATTTCGATGCGCGGGCTCGCCTGCAGGCCGAGTTCGACAACTATCGCAAGCGGATGGCCGGCCAGCAGGCGGAGCTGCTGGCGCGGGCGGCGGAGTCATTGGTCAGCAAGTTGCTGGCCGTGCTCGACGCTTGCGACGCAGCACTGGACCATGGGGCGGAGGGCGTCGAGCCCATCGCCGTGCACCTTTTGTCGGTGCTGGAGCGGGAGGGCCTGGTGCCGATGACCCCGTTGGAGCAGCCCTTCGATCCCGAGTTCCACGAAGCGGTCATCCACGAGCCTGGCGAAGAGGGCCAGACCACCGTGGTAGACGTGTTGCGTACCGGCTACCTGTGGAAGAACCGGGTGATCCGGCCGGCCATGGTGAAGGTCCGGGGCTAGTCCAGCGGTGGCCGCGGCGCGGGAGTGGTTCGAGAAGGACTACTACAAGGTCCTGGAGACCTCGGCGGACGCCACCGCCAAGGAGATCACCGCGTCCTACCGCAAGCTGGCCCGCAAGTATCACCCCGACGCCAACCCCGGGGACACCCAGGCCGAGGAGCGGTTCAAGCAGCTTTCCTCGGCCTACGACGTGATCGGGGATCCCGACAAGCGCGCCGAGTACGACGAGGTGCGCCGGCTCGGGCCCCTGGGTGGGCCAGGAGCCGGCGGATTTCGTGCGTCCCGGGCCGACATGGGTGACCATGGCGACCTCGGCGACTTATTCTCCGGGCTGTTCAACCGCGAACCCCGCCGGCGTGAGGGCGGCGGGTCGCCGCTGGCTCGGGGCAGTGACCTGCAGGCTGAGCTGCACCTTTCCTTTCTCGACGCTGCTCAGGGGGTGACCACCACGGTCAGCCTGGTCAGCGACGTAGCCTGCGGGACCTGCGCCGGTTCTGGCGCTGCCCCCGGCACGACACCGGTGAACTGCCCTCGCTGTGGCGGGCGGGGCCTGCTCGACGAGAACCAGGGGTTTTTCAGCTTCAGCCAGCCCTGCCCGGCCTGCCGGGGGACCGGCCGGCGAGTGGAAACGCCCTGCCCGAGCTGTTTGGGAAGCGGGGCCGAGCGCCGACCCCGCGACGTCAAGGTCCGGGTCCCGGCCGGCGTCGAGGACTCCCAGCGCATCCGTCTGGCCGGTAGAGGCGCCCCCGGCCGGGCCGGCGCCCTTTCGGGAGATCTCCTGGTCACGGTGCGGGTGACCCCCCATGAACGCTTCGGTCGCCGGGGCCGAGACCTGACGGTGACTCTGCCTATCAGCTACCCCGAGGCGGTGCTGGGGGGTGAGGTCCAGGTGCCTACTATGCGCGGTACCTCCCTGACCTTGCGGGTCCCCCCGGGCACTCGCAGTGGTCGCACTTTTCGGGTGCGGGGCCGGGGCATCGAGACCGACCAGGGTTCAGGGGATCTGCTGGTCACCGTCGAGATCGCCGTTCCTATCCATCCCTCGGCCCGGGAGCGAAAGCTGCTCGAGGACCTGGCCCGGCTCGGCACCGCCGACCCCGCCCAGCCCGCGCCGGAGGCGCCGGTCACCAAGGCTGCGCCGGTGGACGAGCCGGTAACGGACACGGCGGAGGCAGAGAAATCAACCGGTTGAGGGTGGCTGGAACATGATGGACGCGGATTACCGCCGGCAACAAGCGGTCTACGTGATCTCGGTGGCGGCCGAGCTGGCCGGTGTGCATCCCCAGACCCTGCGTATCTACGAGCGCAAGGGCCTCATTGCCCCTGCCCGCACCGGGGGCGGGAGTCGTCGCTACAGCGAGGCCGACATTCGCATGTTGCAACGGATCCAGGAGCTGACCAACGAGGGTCTCAACCTGGCCGGAGTCAAGCGGGTCATGGAGCTGGAGCAGGAGAACGAGTTGCTGCGAGTGCAGCTGCACCAGCTGGGTGAGCGCCTCGACACCGCCGTACGCGACACCCACCGTCAATACCGTCGCGACTTGGTCCCACTGCGGCAGAGCTTGGAGCCCTTCGGCTGGCACCCGCCGCTTCGCGGCGATCCCCGCTGACCCACGCCCACAGTTCGCCGTTAGCCAGCTCCGACGAACGTCGTTGATACTCAGCGTGGGCGATAACGTACTCTTGGCGGCTGCCATAGCGGCTGCAACGGCGGGCTCGGACAGAAACACCGCTGCATGTCGGAACAGTTTCGGCAGGGTTGGAGAAAGGGCGCAGAGCGATCGACAGGCCAACCGGACCGTGGGAGCGATCGCTCCGATTTGTGCTGCATGTGGCGGCGGTCGGGTCCATCGGAGCTCTTCTCGGCGCGCTCTCGGGGGCGAGTTGGGTCGGGGCCACCCTGCCCCCCTCTGACGCCGCCGTGGTTGTCGTCGACGCCGCCACGGTGGCGGGAACCGCCGAGCCCGGAACCGTGCCCGACTGGCAGGCAACCATCGTGTTTCAGGCGGTGGGATGTCCCAGCTGGAACCAGGTGCCGGCCAACTTCACCCCGGCCAGCCCCCGCGATGACACCGAAGGGCAGTATCGCCAGTGGGGCCCCGTCGATCCCGCCACGGTGGGTCCGGTGCCCGCCGATGCCCTACCGGGGGGCTGTCAGCCGCTCGATGGGGTCCGCTTCGGAGTTTCCGCCACCCCCGACGGTGAGGGCCTGCGCACCCCACCCGATGGGAAGGAGGGACCCGACGTCCCCCCCGCTTCCGACCCGGGCGTCACCGGGGTGATCGAAGGCGCCACCGGCCGCGACGGTGCTGGCACCCTGGCCGCGGACCTGAGCCAACTGGCCGAGGCGCAACGAAGCTCGTTGGTGGACGGGACGGGCCTGTGGGTGGCCGCCAGCGGGTTCGAGGGCCGCTTCGCCAACCTGCGCTGCCACAACGACCGCTACAACGCCGACAACCTCGAGGTCATCAGGGCCACCCCCCAAGATGGGCTGCTGGCATGTGTCCTCTACGTCATCCAT
>JANPEN010000145.1:0-5930 GCA_031422955.1 Acidimicrobiia bacterium | reverse complement strand
CCACCAGACCGGAACAGCACGGGGGACACCTTGGAAGACTCGACGCGACCCTTCGAGGGGCTCACAGTGGTGGAGCTTTCTATCGCCATTGCCGCCCCCAGCTGCGGGCGGATGTTGGCCTATTTCGGTGCAGAGGTGATTCGGCTGGAATCCCAGCAGCATCCCGATGTGGTGCGCCTCATCGGCTCGGCCTGGGCTCGCACCCCCGAGTTGGCCCCCGTGTTCACCGACACCAGCCCTTACCTCGCAGAGATGAACGCCAACAAGCACTCGGTGGGGCTGAACCTCAAGGCATCGGCCGCGCTGGCCGCAGCCAAACGTCTGATCGCTACCGCCGACATTTTCCTGACCAACTACTCCACCCCCGCGGTGACGGACCTGGGACTCGGCGAGGCCACCCTGCGGGCGGAGTTCCCCGGCCTCATCTACGTCTCCCTGCCCGCCTTCGGCTCGGACCGGACCATGCCCTACTACGAGTACATCTCGTGGGGGCCCAACCAGGCGCCTCTGGTCGGGCTGGACGAGCTGTCCGGCTTTCCCGACCAGGAACCGGCCGGCGTGGCTTCATTCGCCGCGCCGGATTACTTCGCCGGGCTGCACGCCTTCACCGCCGTGCTCACCGCGCTTGAACATCGCGACCGCACCGGGCAAGGCAGCGCGGTGGACCTGTCCCAGTTCGAGGTGACCGTGTCGGCGCTGGGGCCATTGCTGTTGGACCAGCAACTATCGGGCACCGTCGCCACCCGCTCAGGCAACCGGGTGACCTGGTACGCCCCCCAAGGCGTGTACCCGTGCCAGGGCGAGGACCGTTGGGTGGCCATCAGCGTCAAGGACGACGCCCAGTGGACCGCGCTGGTCGGCCTGCTGGGCGACGCCGATCTGACCGGCGACCTCGATCTGGCTGATCTGGCCGACTTGGCCGGTCGGCATCGACACCACAATCGGCTTGATGAGGCAATCTCCGCCTGGACCAAGGGCCGCAGCGCCGAGGAAGCGGCCGCACGGTTGCAAGACGCCGGCGTGGCCGCCTACCCGACCAACGACACCGAGGCCATGCTGGTTGATCCGCAGCTGCGGGAGTACGGCTGGTATCAGACCCGTCCCACCTTGCGCTTTCCCCAGGGTGATCTGTTCGGGGGCTGCGCCATGCACCTGTCCGAAACCCCCGGCCGCTGGGACCGCGCCGCGCCCAGCGCCGGCGAGCACACCATCGCCGCCCTGTCGGAACGAGCAGGTCTAACCCAAACGGAGATCAATGCCCTCCTCGAGGCCGGCGTTGCCTTCACCCCACCCACTCCCGAGGTCGTCTTGAAACGCCCTTATGACCACGTGCTGGGACCACTCGGACTGCGAAAGGTGGGCTCGTGAGCGACTCGAGCGCCAGTGACCCGAGCGCCAGTGACACAGGGGCCGCATCGCGCCAGCCCTGGAGCGGGTTACGCATCGTGGAACGCTCCGGGCTGTGTTCCGCCTACGCCACCCGGCAGTGGGCCGCCCTGGGCGCCGAGGTGGTGGTCCTCGAACCTCCCGAGGGCCATCCCTATCGACAGTTGGCCCCCTTCGCTCCCGGCGCGTCCGCCCCCGAGGGCTCGCTGTGGTGGGCCTTCCTCGGCCAGAACAAGCGCTCGGTGGTGCTGGAGCCGGAAGGGGACGACGAGCGTCGCCTGCTCGGCGCCGCCGATGTCGTGCTGGGCGAGCCACCGCCGGGTCAAACCTTGGCCGGGCCCGCCCACGATGCCCAGGTTGTGGTGTCCATCTCGCCGTTCGGAGCCAGGGGACCACGGGCCAACTGGCAAGGATCGGACCTGGTGGCGTGGGCCTCGGCTGGGTTGACCTACGTGACCGGTTTCCCCGACCGACCACCGGTCTCCCTGGCCGCGGTGAACTTCGCCGCCCACGTCACCGCCATGCATGCCATGGGCGCGGCCATGGTCGCCTTGCGCGTGCGCCGCCGCACGGGCCGAGGCCAAAACATTGATATCTCCATGCAGCAGGCCAACGCCGCCCTGCATCCCGAAGTCGGCGTTCCCCTGGTCCTCGACGACGGCGTGCATCGCGGCCGCAGCGGCAACCGGCGGGCCATCAGCCGTCCCTTCGGCCTCTACCCCTGCCTCGACGGGTTCGTATCCATCGTCATCGTGCAGCCGGCGCACTGGGCGAACATGGCCGGCTGGATCCAAGAGGTCACCGGCATGGAGGCGGTGGCCGACCCTGCCTTCTCTGATCTGGCCGTGCGCTGGGAGGCGGCGGAGTTCATCGATTCCCTGACCGAACAGCTCACCCTGGGGGCCACCAAACACGACCTTTTCGTGGAGGGACAGCGCCGCAACATCCCTGTCACCCCTGTTAACACGGTGGCCGACCTGGCCACCGACCCCCACCTCGAGGCGGCCCGGTTCTGGCAGCCCGGCACCCACCCGGTGGTGGGCGATCACCGCTCCCCTGGAGACCTTTTCCGGGGTGATTCGAGTTGGTGGCATTGGACCCGCGCGCCCTTGCTGGGCGAGCACACCGATGATGTGATCAGCCGCTGGACCAGCTGAGCCCACTGTGACGGACTCCGCCAACTATCACCCTTCCCCCGGTTCAGTGGCCGAGGTGCTGATCCGAGCCATCCATGACAGCCCCACCCAAGCGGTGGTGGCGGTCACCGGCGGGGGGGTGGCCGCCCTGACCTGGCTCCTGACCGTGCCGGGGGCCAGCCGAACCATACTAGAAGGTATGGTACCCTACGCAGCGAGCGCTTTGACAGGCCTGCTGGGTGCGGTGCCCGACCAGGCTGTATCGGAAGCCACCGCCCTGGCCATGGCACGGGTTTGTCGACAACGGGCCGCCTACCTGGCCGGCCCAGGCGTCGGCCCCTTGGTGGGGGTGGGAGCCACCGCAGCCCTGGTATCGGATCGGCCCAAGAAGGGCGACCACCGCGCCTACGTCGGGCTCTGCTGGAACACGGACCCCAACACCGAATCGGTGTGGTCCCTGAGCTTGGCCAGGGGCGCCCGGGATCGCCACGGTGAGGACGCGCTGGTCTCCGCCCTGGTGGTGGCGGTGCTCGGGCACGGCTGCGGGGTCGAACCGCGCGGCTTCCCCGGCGCCGGGGCCGGCGACCTGTTCGCCGGCGAGCTTTTCCCTGGCGAACAGGTCGAACCGAGCTGGCCCACCCTGGCTCCCCGGGACCCTGTCGAACCCTGATCGGGCCGGGGGGACGGCACCGCAGACGCCGCCCCCGAGTTCACGTCGTTGGCGCAGCCCCGAGGTAGCGTCGTGGCCATGACGACCCGGGATCTCGCTGCGGCACCCGACTCGACCCGACCCGCCCCGGCCTTGAGCAATCCGGCCTTGCGCACTCCGGCGGCGGAGCACCCAGCCGGCGCCGTTTCCAACTCCACCCACCCGCGGTTGTGGCGCAACGAGGCGGCCGGGCGCTACGAACTGTCACTCGAAGAGGAGATGGTGGCGGTGGCCCATTTCGTGGACCAAGGCGGGCTCACTGTCGTGCCCCATACCGAGGTGGCACCCACTCGGCGCGGTCAGGGTATCGGCGCAGTGCTGGTCGGCGGGGTACTCGACGACCTGCGGGCCCGAGGTCAACAGGTGGTTCCCCAGTGCTGGTACGTGCGCCAGTTCATCGAAGAACACCCTGACTACAGCGAGCTCATCGCCCGCTAGCCAGGAGACCTACGTCCGGATCGCCGTGTCGAACGGGCCGGTCACAGGTCACACCGAGACGCCCACCAGACGGCCGATACCGCTGGTCACGGCCATGGCCAGGGCACCCAGCACGGCCAGGCGCACCGCGGCACGGCGGGGATCGGCCCCGCCTAGGCGGCCGGCCACTGCCCCCAGGGAGGCCAGCGCGACCAGGGTGAACAACGCCGTCACCACCATGCGCAAGCTGGCCGGCAAGAGCCCGATGGTCAACACAGGCACGACAGCCCCCGTGGCGAAGCTGACAAAGCTGACCCCCGCCGCTTGCAGAGGGGCGGCCAGGGCGTCGGGGTTCAGGCCCAGCTCATCGCGGGCGTGGGCGGCGAGGGCATCAACCTCGTGGAGTTGGTCGGCCACCCGACGAGCCAGGTTGGGCGACAGCCCCCTGGACCGGTAGATCTCGGTAAGCTCATTTACCTCGTCCTCGGGGTGGGCTCGCAGCTCAGCCGCCTCCGCTGCCAGGTCCGCTTCTTCGGCATCGCGCTGAGAGCTGACCGAGGTGTACTCGCCAGCGGCCATGGAAAAGGCCCCTGCAGCCAGGGCGGCCAGCCCGCTGAGCCACAACACCGCCCGGCTGGCGTCGCCCGCGGCTACCCCGAGCACCAGGCTGGCGGTGGACAACAGGCCGTCGTTGGCGCCCAGCACGGCGGCCCGCAGCCAACCAGAACGCTGGGAACGATGGGTCTCCCGGCGATGATGAACGGGGACACGGGTGAACGTCATGGCTCGGTCGAGTCCTTCGATTTCCTTCGATGGTGCATCGCCGACGATGGTAGAGCGCAGGGATGACAGACCGGCCCCGAGCGCCGTCGTCCGCGACCACGGGTCCCGGGGGAAGAGGTTGGGATGCGAGATCAGATCAGGCTCGACGCCATCCGGGTCAGCGGCACCATCGGGGTGCTGGCCGAGGAGCAGCAGCGCGCCCAACCCTTCCTGGTCGATCTGGTTTTAGAGGTCGACATCGCCGAGGCCGGCCAGTCCGACGCGCTCGAGCACTCGGTGGACTACGCCAAGCCGGTGGCCATCGCCCATCGCATCATCTCCCGCGAACGTCATCAGCTCCTGGAGCGGGTGGCAACCCGCATCGCCGAGGACATTTTGCTGCTCGACGGGGTGGAAGCGGTTGAGGTGACGGTACGCAAACTCAAGGTGCCCGTGCCCGAAGACGTAGCCTCCAGCGCCGTCCGCATCCGCCGAGAGCGGGTCGCCCGGTTTCGGCCGGTCCACCATTGGTCCACCGCTTATCTGGCCCTGGGCTCCAACCTGGGCGATCGTCGGGCCCAGCTGCGTCAGGCCATTGAGCGCCTGGGCTTCGAAGAGGCTGGTGAAGGCCTGCGGGTGACCGGTGTCTCCGGTGTCTACGAGACCGACCCGGTGGGTGGGCCGGAGGACCAGGGCCCCTACCTGAACCTGGTGGCCGAGGTGGAGACCACCCTCGATCCGTTCCAGTTGCTAGCGCGCTGCTTGGCCACCGAAGCGGCCGGCGGCCGGGTGCGCTCGTTGCGCTGGGGGCCGCGCACCATTGATGTCGACGTGTTGCTCTACGGCGATGTGCGCATCGAGGCGCCGGAGCTGACCCTCCCCCATCCCCGCATGTGGGAACGACGCTTCGTGCTCGAGCCGCTCAACGACTTGGCTCCGGAACGGCTGTCCAAGGACTGGTCGGAACGCTTGCCGACCAGCGGCGTGCGCCGCGTCGAGGGTCTCGACTCGTGACGGCGGGCCACCGGTGACGGTCCGGCTGCACCCCCGATCCCCGCTCGGCCCGGCCGAACTCGCTCAGGCCAAGGGCGGCCTGACGGTCTCGGTCTGCCTACCCGCCCGCAACGAAGCCTCGACGCTGGGGTTGATCCTCGACATCATCACCAGCGAACTCATGGCGGGGCCCGGCGTGACGGCCCCTGTCGGGGCCGCTCTGGTCGATGAGCTCCTGGTGCTCGACGACGGCTCCATTGACGCTACCGCCGTCGTTGCGTCCGCCCATGGCGCCACGGTTGTCACCGTCGATGAGGTTTTGGTGGGGCTGGGACCCGGCCAGGGCAAAGGCAACGTACTGTGGCGCAGCCTGGCCGCGTCCACCGGTGATCTGATCGTGTGGTGCGACGCTGATGTCACCTCCTTCCGGTCCGACTACGTGACCGGGCTTTTGGCTCCCCTGCTGGAGGACCCCACCATCGGCTTCGTCAAGGGTTTCTACGATCGGCCCACCGCGGCCAGCGGTC
>JANPEN010000144.1:0-12532 GCA_031422955.1 Acidimicrobiia bacterium | reverse complement strand
GCGGTTCTGCGCGCAACGTGCCACTTTGGTGGTCGCAGCGATGAGGCGGTACCACCCTGACCTGCGTGTTCGTATTTCGCCTTCGCACTGCGCGTACACGTTGCGCGCAGAACCGGCCTCCGTTTCCCGCTGGTGGCCACCTACGGTGCTTTCGAGCGCGGCGACGGCTCGGCGAAAGTCCCAAGAAGGCGCTGATCAGACCAGACCAGACCAGGCCAGGACTTGGGGTTAGCTGCGGGTCCAGGGCATGCCAACGCCGGGGCGGGGTCGTTCACGCAGAACGTCACGACGGAAGCGGAAGAGCTCGGCCGGCCGGCCTCCGCTGGGGGCCAACAGGCCCGTGCCTTCGACCAAGCCCGCCCCTTCCACCAGCCGACGGAAGTTCTGCTTGTGCAGCCGCACCCCCGACAACGCTTCCACCAGCCGCTGCAAGGCCAACAAGGTGAAAGCGGCCGGCAACAGCTCGAACACCACCGGACGATAGGTGAGCTTGCCCCGCAAGCGACCCAGGGCCGTAGCCACGATGCGTCGATGGTCACCTTGCAGGGCCACCGAAGGCACCAAGGGTCCGACCGCGCCCGGGGACTCCTCCAACAAGCCCACCTCGTAGAGCAGCTCGTAGCGTTCCAACACCCGGACCCCGTCCCACGGCACCCCGCCCAAACCGAACACCACCTGGGCCCGCTCCTCGCGCAGTTCCGCCTCGGCGGGGTTGGGAGAAGCCTCGACCCAGGCACCCAGGGCCGGCTCGATCACGTCGTCGATGACCTCGGGTCGGCCCTCTCGATGGTCCTCCCACGGGTAGAGGTCATACCAATCGACCCAGGCCGCGCTGGCTTGGGGCGGCGCCTCTCGGACGAGCGCCAGATAGGCAATCGACAGCACGCGAGCACCGTCGGCGTTGCCGGGGTCCACCCCACCGCGCTCGCCCCGGCCGGCGTCACCGAAGGTGTAGAGCTGCTCGGCGTAACCGACGTCGAGGCCGGTTTCGTCCCGCACGAAACGGCGCACCGACAGCTCCAGCGTGCGATGTTCGAACTCGAGCAAACCCGAAGGCAACCGAGACGACGCCAGCTCCTCCGACCGGTCCAGACGCCCCACCGTGAGCACCTTGGGACGCTCGTCGGTGACGGCCACGATCACCGCATCGAGGCCGACACGAAACTCGGGACCCCCGCGCACAACCACGACCGACCAGGCTAGGGCCAGCGGGGACGTACCCTCGCCGCGTCGCCCTGAACTACGCTGCGGACCGTGTCGAGACTCCTGGTAGACATCACCGATCGGGTGGCCACGGTCACCATCAACGACCCCAAGCGCCGCAACGCCTTCGATTTAGCCATGTGCGGCGAAGTCAACGAGGCCTTCGATGCCATCGACGCTGATCCTGGCGTCGGCGCCGTGGTAATCACCGGCGCACCCCCGGCCTTTTGTTCTGGAGCGGACCTGAGCCACCTCGGCTCCTCCACCCGCGATGGCCTGCTGGAGATCTACGAAGGGTTCCTGCGGGTCGGCCGCAGCCCGAAGCCCACCATCTCCGCAGTGAACGGGGCTGCGGTGGGCGCCGGCATGAACCTGGCCCTCATCACCGACCTGCGGGTAGCGGGTCGCAGCGCTTCGTTCGACTCGCGATTCCTGCAGCTCGGTATCCACTCTGGTGGGGGCCACACCTGGATGCTGCGCCGGTTGGCGGGGCCCGAGGTGGCCTTCGCCATGGACCTTTTCGGCCAGATCCTCGACGGTAACGAGGCCGAGCGGGTCGGGTTGGTCTGGCGCTGCGTCGAAGACGACCAGCTGCTGGCCACCGCCCAGGAGATCGCCGCCAAGGCCGCCGCCGGCCCGCCCGAGCTCGTGCGCCGCTTCAAGCAGTCTCTGCGCGACGTGGCCGACATCGACAACCAACAAGCCGCCATGCTCTACGAGTTGGAGCACCAGGCCTGGTCAACCGAGCAGCCCGATTTTCAGGCCAACCTGGCCAAGCTGCGAGCCCGGATCGCCTCGCGCTGAGCGGGCGCTCCCCAACTCTGGCTAGGTAGCACGAATCACTGAGGCTTTGCGGCCAATGCGCCGATAACGCCTTCATGGGAGTCAAGCGCAAGCTCATTGGGATCGTCGGAGCACTCGTCTTCGCGATGGCGGGCACCTTTTTGGTGCTCAACTCGCGAGGAGACCAGTCGAGCAAGACCATCGCTCGGGCACAGGTCCCGATGCTGGTGGCCACACAGAAGCTGGCTGCCGGCACGTCGGTTGACAAGCTCCTCAACGAGTCGGCCGGTTTGTTGACCGTGTCCTTGGTCAACGTTGAGGACAAGAACGTCGACGCCCTGGCCGCGCTGGCCGATCTCGACCGGCACAAAGGCCTGGTGTTGAGCAGCGAGGTGGCGCCGAACACACCGCTGCTGACCAACTCCTTCGTCGATCGAGGCAGCCTCTCACTAGCCGCCGGCGGCGTTGACGTACCCCCCGACATGTTGCAGCTCAGCTTCTCGTTGGAACCCCAGCGGGTGTTGGGCGGTTCCTTGAGAGCCGGTGACCGGGTGGCGGTCATCGTCTCCGTGGCCGAGGGCGAGCGAACCCACATCGTGGCCCAAAAGGCCCTCATCGCCAACGTGCAGCTGTCCAACCTGGCTAACGCCGGAGATGCGGTGCCCACCGAGAACGGGGCGCCAGGCGTGGTCGGCAACTACATGGTGACCTTGGCCCTGTCTGCCCCCGACGTGGAACGAGTCACCAACGGGTTGGAGTTCGGCAAGCTGTGGCTGGCCAAGCAGCCCGTAACCGCCACAGGCGAGGGCAGCAAGGTCTGGGACATCCCCCAGACCCTCGAAGACCTGGTCACCTCCTACGCCGCCTCGGAAAAGTGACCGAGCCAATGACTGCTCCTTCACCCGGAGACGGCCAGGCCAACGGGGCCGCCCCCCAGCTACCCCCGAGCAGCACCGGGGGGGACGGTGGGGCCGGTGGGTCCAACCCCACGCCCCAGATGGAGTTGCTATCAGCCCTGGCCGCCGCCATCGACGAACCGATCGAAGGGCTCAACTCGCCGCCAGGGGCCCAACGCCCCCAGCCCGGGCCTGGGTCAACCGCGGCGGGCACCGGCACACCACCGGCGCACGCACCGACAGCCACGGGCGGGCCCCACCCCAACGCCGGCCAGGGATCGGACTGGCTGCCGACCGAGCAGGGACCAGCCCGCTGGCGGCCCTCCGCCGGTAGCCCCCCGCCGGTTCCGAGCCTGGCTGACCTGGGTGTGTGGAGCGGCCGCGACCATCCGCAAACGACAGGGTCCACCCCGGCCGCGGGCGAGCAGAACTCCGCCAGGCCTGAGGGGCCGCCCCCGGTGAGCGCCCCTGCTGCCCCCGCCACGGCCGCGGTCCCCGCACCGTTGGTGCAGCGCCAGCCTCGTCGAAACGACGCCCCAGCCAGCGCCAGCCAAGTGCCGACGGGCCCCTCGCCGTCCGCGGCCCCACCCGCGCAACTCCAGCCGGGTGCCCGCAACCCCCTGCCGTCGGCCCCAGCTTCCCCCGGGCCGAATACCGCGGCCGTTGTTCGTCAGCTCCCGCCGCCGCCCCCGGCGGCTCGGGCCACGCCACCTCCCCCACCCGGGGCGGGGCGAGCGGCCGCACCGCCGCCGCCGCCTTTTCGCGCCCAGGGCCCGAGCAGCGCCCCGCCGCCGGCCTTTCGAGGCCAGACCGGGGATGTTTCCCCCACGCCCACATCCTCCCCCACGGATCACCTCATCGTGGCCGACACCGACTCGCTGACGAACTACCTTCACGAACAGGAACGCGAGCCCGACCCCGATCAGGATCTCAAGGCACGGGCCCAGACCTCGCTGTTGGAGGGCCTGGGGGCTCGGCTCTATGACCCCTCGCTGACCGAAGACGCCATGAATGACCTGGTGGCCAACCATCTGGAGGGGTTCTTCGCCAGCGAGTCCATTACCTTGACGGCCGAGGAGCGCCTGCGCATCGCCTCCGAGATCACCGACGACCTGCTCCGCCACGGTCCCATCGAACCGTTCCTGGCTGATCCTTCGGTCAACGAGGTCATGGTCAACGGGCCCAAGATGATCTACATCGAGCGCAAGGGCAAGCTGGTCCTGACCAAGGTGCAGTTCCGCGACGAAGCCCAGCTGCGACGGGTGATCGAGCGCATCGTGGGCCGCATCGGGCGCCGCATTGACGAATCCTCGCCCATGGTCGACGCCCGTTTGCCCGATGGCTCCCGAGTGAACGCCATCATCCCGCCCCTGGCCGTGGATGGCCCCACGCTCACCATCCGAAAGTTCACCGCCGACGGGTTCACCATCAATGACTTGGTGCGCACCCGCAGCCTCACCGCTGAGGTGGCGGGCCTGCTTGAGGTCTGTGTACGCGGCCGGCTCAACATTCTGGTTTCCGGCGGTACCGGTTCAGGCAAAACCACGCTGTTGAACATCTTGTCTTCGTTCATCCCCCTCGATGAGCGCATCGTGACCATTGAAGACGCGGTTGAGTTGCGCCTCCGTCAGCCCCATGTGATCCGGTTGGAGAGTCGGCCGGCCAACGTGGAGGGCAAGGGGGCGGTAACCATCCGCGACCTGGTGCGTAACTCGTTGCGAATGCGGCCCGACCGGGTGGTGATCGGCGAGTGCCGTGGTGGCGAAACCTTGGACATGCTCCAGGCCATGAACACCGGCCACGACGGCTCGTTGTCTACCTTGCACGCCAACACCCCCCGCGACGCCCTTTCTCGTATCGAGACCATGGTCCTCATGGCCGGTATGGATCTGCCGGTGCGGGCCATCCGTGAACAGGTGGCCTCCGCGGTGGACTTGATCGTGCAGATCGCTCGCCTCCGGGACGGATCCCGCCGGGTCACCCACATCGCCGAAGTCGCCGGGATGGAGGGCGACACCATCACCATGAACGACGTGTTCGCCCTCAAGGAGTACGGCGAGACCGACGAGTTCGGTCTGTTCACTGGGGTTCTGAAACCAACTGGGATCCGGCCGTTGTTTGCGGACCGTCTGGCCGATCACGGTATCCACGTTCCGGAGGAACTGTTCGGGGAGACCTACGGGCTGCGCCTGGGTAACAAACCCAAAGCTTCTGGAGGTTGGTGATGACGCTCCTGTTGGGCGGTCTCCTCATGGTGTTGGCCTTCGGAGGGGCGATCTTCGCCTTCAAAGGACCCAAACCCAACGATTCGCTGCGGGTTCAAGACGTTGCCCTTGCCTCGGCCATACCGGGCGAACTGTCGGCCAAGGAGCAAAAGCAACGCTATATGACGGCGAGCTCGGTGCGCGAGATCCACCGCTTGCTCTCCGACGCGGTGGAACGCCGCATGGCCGGCTCCCGCCGACGCGGGCTGGCCTTGCGCCTCGAGCAGGCGGGTAGCCAGATGAAGCCGGGTGAGTGGCTGGTCCTGGCCGTGGGCACCGGCCTGACCGGGCTCGTGCTCGGCACCATCTTCGTCAACATACTAGTTGGTCTGGTGGCGATGGTCTTCGGATTCGTCTTGCACCACTTCCTGCTCAAACGCCGCCTGGGCAAGCGCCAGGCGGCATTCGGCAAGCAGTTGGCCGAGGCCCTGCAGCTGCTGGCCGGCAGCCTGCGAGCGGGCCAGAGCCTGGTCCAAGCGCTCAACAACGTGGCCAGCGATGCCCCCTCGCCCTCGGCGGAGGAATACCGACGCATTCTCACCGAGAACCGCCTGGGCCGAGACCTGACCGATGCCCTCTACGGCGCCGCGGTGCGGATGGACAGCGAGGACTTCGAGTGGGTGGTGGGCGCCATCGACATCAACCGCACCACCGGCGGGGACCTGGCCGTGATCTTGGACCGGGTGACGGAGACCATCCGCCAACGCGACCGCCTGCGGGGCCAAGTTAGGACCCTTTCCGCCGAGGGTCGCTTGTCGGGCTGGGTGGTGGGCATGTTGCCGCCGGGGGTGTTCTGCTTCGTGTATTTCACCAACCGGGCCTACATGGCCACCTTCTTCGAGAGCCCGCTCGGGTATTTGCTGTTGGTCGTCTCCGCTACGTTGCTCACGGTCGGGGCGTTGTGGTTGCGCAAGATCGCCAAACCGGTTTTCTAGGCGAGGATCTTTCATGAACCAATTACTCGGACTTTTGGTATTGGCCGGCGCGCTCCCGCTGCTGTGGTTGGCCTTGCGCACTGGCAAGACTCCCGTTGACGAAAACGGCGAGGATCTTCCCGCCTGGGCCCAAGCAGCCCAGCAGGGCAACGTGTCCGGCGCGGTGGACCTGCACGACGTGATTCTCCAGATGCGTACCGTTCCCCGGTTGGTCAAACCGGTCTTCGAGCGCTTCGGCCGGACCCTGCAGCGCTTCACTCCCGGCGCCATCGGTACGGGGCTGGAGCGTTCGATCTACCTGTGCGGCCTGCAGGGCAGAGTGTCGGTAACTACGTTGCTGGCCGCAAAATTTCTGGCCACGCTGGCCGGGCTGGGAGTGGCCGCCCTCGGTTACCTCTCCTTCGGTGGCATCCTACGCTGGTTGTTGACCATCGGCCCCGCCCTCATCGGGTTCTTTTTGGTCAATATCCTCATGAACGGGCGGGGAGCCAAGCGGCAGACCTTCATCCAGAACAAGTTGCCCGACGTCTTGGACCAGATGTCGGTCTGCGTCGAGGCCGGGCTCGGGTTCGACGCAGCCATGCTGCGCGCCGCCAAGAGCTCCGGCGGCCCCTTAGGCGAGGAGTTGGGCCGCACCATCCAGGACATCCGGCTAGGCGCCAGTCGCTCGATGGCCCTCAACGCTCTGGTCGATCGTTCCAGCGTGCAAGAGGTCCGCCTCTTCGCTCGGGCCCTCATCCAGGCTGAAAAAACCGGTATCCCCATCGCCAAGGTGCTGCGGATACAGGCCGAAGACGCCCGCGAACGCCGCAAACAGATGGCCGAGGAGAAGGCCATGAAACTGCCGGTCAAAATGCTCGGGCCGCTCATGCTGTGCATCCTTCCTTCGTTGTTCATCGTGGTACTCGGTCCCGCCATCATGAACATCATGAACAGCGGCCTCACCGGCGGCTGAGGCGCCCGTGTCCTACGAGAGCACCACCCACCCCGACGGCACGGTCGGACATGTCGGCACTACCGGCACCGCCCAGACCAATGAGTATGTAGCGCCGGGCTGGGTGGCGTCGTTCCTGCCCCGCCGCAATCTCTCCTACCTGGCCGCCACCGCAGCCCTGTTCGCGGCGGTGGCCCTGGCGCTGGCGTTGGTGGCGCCATCAGCGTTCCTGCTGCCAGCCTTCTTCGGCCTAGCCGGCTTCGGCGCCTTGATCAGCGCCGGGGACGCGGTGACCAAGCACATTCCCAACCGGGCCAACGGGCTGGCGCTCGCTTCTGCGGTGCCCCTGTTGGTCCTCGCCCGCCTGAGCCAGCACGGCTCGCTGTGGCGTGGTCTGTTGGGCGCGCTCGCTGCTTTTCTGGCCTATTTCCTGCTGTGGTTGATCTCCCCGGGCTCGCTGGGCATGGGCGACGTGAAGTTTGCGCCGTATCTCGGGGCCTATTTGGGGTATTTCGGCTGGACCTGCTGGACACGGGGGCTCCTTTTAGGTTTCGTGTCCCAAGGGCTATTGGTGGGTATCGGCCTGGCGACCCGACAGCTCACCGCCCGCAGCCGTGTGGCCCACGGCCCAGCCATGTGGCTGGGCACGGTGCTTGCGCTGTTCGGGACCATCGCCTGACGTACGCCGTATCGAGAGGAACACCTGTGAGGAAACGACTAAGGCGGGAAAGCGACGGCGTGGTAGCCGTCGAGTTCGCCCTGATCCTGCCGATCCTGGCCATGCTGGTGTTCGGCATCATCGAGTTCGGAATGCTTTTTCGAGCCAACCTCACGGTGAGCCAGGCGGCTAGGGCCGGCGCCCGAACCGCCGCCGCCCAGCCCCGCATCGTGGGCTACCAAACCAACAGCGCCAGCGCGGTGGCCGCCTCGTTGCGCAACACCTTGTCCACCGAAGAGATCACCTATCTGACCATCTATCGGGCCAACAAGATCACCGGGCTCCCCGCCGACGGCAGCAGCTACAAGACCTGCACCACCTGTTACCGGTTCTCCTGGGACCCGGCCACCAAGACCTGGACACCGCTCACCGGTGCCGCCTGGCCGGCCGCCAGCCAGCAAGCGTGCGGCAGCGAGGCCCTGACCGACTACCTCGGCGTCTACGTCGAGGCCAAGTACACCTGGGTGACTGGCTTGTTCAAGCCCGTGTTCGGCTCCGCTTCCCTCCTCCAGGAGCGCACCGTAATGCGCCTGGAACCAATCGGGAGCCAAACCGCATGTTCCTGAACGCCCTCCGCCATCCCCACCGCAACCATCGGCCCACCCAGACGGGAGACATCGGGGCTCCCGCCACCACGGCACCCAGGGCCCACGATGCCGCCACTCGCGACAGCGGTGTCGTGCTGGTCTGGTTCGCCTTGTCCCTAACGGTACTTGTTGGTATGGCCGGCTTCGCCACGGACCTGGCCTACTGGTACCTCACCGCCAGCCGGGCCCAGAACGCGGCTGACGCCTCGGCCATGGCCGGGGTGGTCTTCCTGCCCGGCGATATGACCCAGGCCAGCTCCATCGCCAACACGGTGTCGACCAACCACGGCTTCGCCACACCCCAGGTGACCGCCGGCTCCAAGCCCAACCAGATCCGGGTCACCACCTCCAAATCGGTAGGGACCTACTTCGTCAAGATCTTCGGTCTCAACAACGTCACCATCAAGCGCACTGCCCTGGCCGAGTACGAGCAGCCGGTAGCCATGGGAAGCCCAGACGCCAACCTGGGCAACGATCCCGACAACAACATCCTGCCCCAGTACTGGCTCAACATCGCCGGCCCGGAAACGGACAAGAGCAACGGTGACCGCTACGCCACCAAGCGCTGCGGAGCTTCGGGGGCCAATGAGTCCTGTACCACTGCCACCACTCCTAACAACGCAGAGTACAGCGTCGACGGCTATTTCTATGGAGTGCAGGGCAAAGCCGGCGAAACCTTGCGCATCCAGCTGTGGGACGGTGCCTACGTGCCGGTGGGTGACGTCTGTAACCAATCCACGTGGCCAACGGCAGCGCAACTGACCCAGCTCATAGCCTGGTACGGGGCGGATGCCAACGTCCGTTACGCTTCGGGGTTGTCCAAATGGTGCTCGGGGGATCAACCGCTGGGGAGCCTGAATAACCTGACTCGCACCTCCGTCATCGTGCGAGCCCCCGACGCCACCCCTTGGTCGGACACCGACAACCCGGTCATCTCCAGTTGCACCAAGAACTTCCCTGGCTATGCGCTGGGCGGAGCCAACCCCACCCTCTACCAACTGCTGCACCCCAGCGATGGGGTGGCTGACGCCCAGGCGGTGCGCAATGTGGCCGACGGCGTCCTTACCTTCGCCGAGACCTATCGCCAGTGGGCCACGGTGTGCGATGTAACCCCGGCCGTGGATGGCGACTACCTGGTGCAGATCCGCACCAACGGCGCCGCCGCCAACCCACTGATTTACGACTCTGCTGTCAACTTCGGTGGTCACAATCGGTTCTCCATGCGGGTCGGCCAAGCCTCCGGCGCCTTGGGCACCACCGGCGCCGGTTACGTGGTCTACGCCAGGGGCCGTCTCCCCATCTACGCCAACAACGGAGGCACCACCTTCCGAGCCGCCCGGGTGTTACCAGGGGCCAACAACCGGGTCCTGCAGTTGACCCTCTACGACATCGGCGACGCCACCGGCTCGGGCACGCTGTACTTCACGCCATCGGCGGACGCCAACATCACCAGCTTCACCGGCTGTGCCTTTCGGCGCAGCGACAACGTGGCCCTGACCGGGGCCAACCCGGCCAACTGTTCGGTGTCGGGGGTGGTGTCCAGCTCCTTCAACGGCAAGATCGTCACGGTGGACATACCCATACCGGGGACTTATACCTGCAACGTGGCCAGCGCGACCGGCTGTTGGATCAACGTGTTCCCCGACTTCACCACGGCCAACCCCACCGACACCACCACCTGGTCCGCCACCATGTTGGGCACCCCGGTACGCCTGGTCCAGTAGCCGGTGCCGCCAACGCTGCGTCGTTGGCATCGACATCGCATCGGGACCATGGTCCCTTGCATGTCGGCGGGGCGAGATGCCGAGGACATGAGCATGGCTCCATCCGACACCCTCACCACTGGAGCAACCCCGGCGCCCCCCGCGCTGGCCGCCCGAACGGGACCGGTCACCCAAACCGGGCGGGGCCCGCGAGGAGATCTGGCTCGCACGAGACCCTCCCAGTTCGCCGCCCTGGTGCAGGCGGAGTCGCCCGAGCCAGAGCTTTCGGTGATCATGCCGGTGCACAACGAGCAGGAGAACCTGCCCGAGCTCTACCGCCGGCTCCACCAGGCGCTGGCCGGCGTTGGGTCCTACGAGCTGATCTTCGTCGATGACGCCAGCCGCGACGGCTCCGCCGGCATCATTGCCTCCTTCGCCGCCACCGACCCCCAAGTGAAGCTGCTGCGGTTGTCGCGCAACTTCGGCCATCAGTCGGCCATGGCGGCGGGGCTCGACCACGCCCGCGGTCGGGCGGTGGTCCTCATGGACGCCGACCTGCAAGACCCCCCTGAGGTAATCGGCGAGCTGCTGGCTGCCTGGCGCGCCGGCGGCGAGGTGGTGTACGCAGTGCGTCAGGCCCGCAAGGAGCACCTGATCAAGCGGGCGTGCTACCACAGCTTCTATCGCCTGGTGCGCGCCCTTTCCGCCCCGATGGACATCCCCCTCGATAGTGGCGACTTCTGCCTGCTCGACCGTAAGGTGGTCAACGCCATCGTCGCCCTGCAGGAGCAGAAGACCTTTCTACGGGGTTTGCGCAGCTGGGTCGGATTCAACCAGGTTCCCCTGCCCTACGAACGCCAGGCTCGCAACGCCGGCCAGGCCAGTTACACCTTCGCCAAGCTGGCACGCTTGGCCACCGACGGGATCATTGCCTGCAGCAGCGGACCGTTGCGACTGGCTTCCTACCTCGGTTTCGCCACCTTGGGTTTGGCCCTGGCCTACTTCGTCGCCGCGGTGGGCTGGTTCTTCGTGCGCGGCACCGCCCCGGCCGGTTGGACCTCCCTGGTCGGGGTGATGCTCTTCCTGGGCGGCACCCAGTTGTTCGTGCTGGGGGTGCTGAGTGAGTACGTGGCTCGCATATTCGACGAGACCCGCCGCCGTCCCAACTATCTCCTCGCCAGCTCCATCGGCTTTGACGAGGCTCCGCTGCCCCAGGAGGATCGGCCATGACCGGACCAACCACACCAACCGGGCTGCCCGGACATGTCGAGCAGCTCTCCCCCGGCATCGAAGTGGCCTTCGAGGGTGCCCACTGGTACGACCTTTCCGGGCCCGAGCATTTCTGGATGCACTGGCGGCTGCAGGAGGCACTGCGGCTGACCGCCCGAATCGGGCTCGAGTCCGACGCCAAACTGCGGGTACTCGACGTCGGCGGCGGAATCGGCACGGTGCGCCATCAGCTGGAGGCGGCCACCTCTTGGACGGTGGATCTGGGCGAGCTAGACGGAACCGCCCTGCGTCACGGCCAGCCCGGCCGAGGCCGTACCCTGCAGTACGACATCTTGGAGCGGCACCCGGGGTTGGAGGGCGCCTATGACGTGGTGGTGCTGTTCGATGTGCTGGAACACATTCAGCACACCCACGCCTTTCTGCAAGCCCTGGTGTGGCACCTGCGGGTCGGGGGCCATCTGTTGATCAACGTGCCGGCCCTACCCAGCGGGTACTGCCGCTACGACTCCGTGCAGGGTCACCAGCGGCGCTACACCAAGGCGACCTTGTCTGCGGCCTTGCCCCGGGATTCGATCGAGGTTGTCGACCTTCGCTACTGGGGCATGGGCTTGCTGCCGCTGTTGTTCGCCCGCAAAGCATGGCTGCAGACAGTGGCCCGCAACCAGAGCCGCGACGAGACGCTGCGTCGGGGGTTTCAGGCTCCTGGCCCGATTGGTTCAGGGCTGCTCTCGCTGCTGATGAAGGCCGAGCAGGCGACGGCCGCTGGCGTACCCTTGGGTACCTCACTGCTGCTGGCCGCTCGCCGGCGACGTTAAATGAGCCCGACCGCTGCGGGTACCGCGCCGGACGCAACCACGGCTCGCTCGGCGTCGACGACGACCTCGACGACAGGGACGCCGAGCACCAGGACGACGGGTCGCGCTCGGTCGGCACGGCCAAGCGTTGCCCTGGTACTAGCCGTCAGCGTGGTCGTTGCCCTGCAAGCGGCCTGGCTTCGCCTGCTCCCTCATCACTGGGTCTCTGGCGACAGCGAGGTCTTGTACTTTCCGACTGCCAGGAACCTGCTGCGTCACGGCCGCTACTCGGTCATGGATGGGCCTCCCTATCTGCCCACCATCACCAAGATGCCCGGTTATTCGGTGTTCCTGGCCGCCTTAGGGGCAACCGGGGTCGAGCAGTTGGGCACCATCCAAGCGGTGCAGTTCGTTCTGGTCGCGCTCACCGCCCTCATCATCGGGTGGGTGGCTACCCGCTGTTTCGATCGCCGAGTGGGCTGGGC
>JANPEN010000143.1:0-3231 GCA_031422955.1 Acidimicrobiia bacterium | reverse complement strand
CCCAACGCAAGGGCAACCAGGAGCACGATTCGGCGCGAGGCGAGGCTCGCGCCGACAATGCGACGCATCATGTCATGAACATCCTTTGTCGGTGATTCTGTGGCCGCTTCGTTTGTTATCGCCCGCCGGCGTCTCCTGGATCACGAGAACGTTCCGGAAACAACGGGCCTTGACGCAAACCTTCTTCTCGAAGCCGACGATGTCGGCGAAGTCGGCGAAGTCGATGAATCCCTGGAAGTAGTCCGTCGAGTGGGGTCGGGGTTCTCGCGCATCATGACACCAGCGTTGGCGTCTTCCTTGCTGAATTCGGCTGCGCTGAAGTCCTCGTGCGTGACGTCATCAGACTCCGCCCCTGCCCTAGATATAGGTATCACCGCCATTACCATTGCCGCTGCTCCCGCGGAGCAATGACTCCTGGACGCATCGCTAACCCACTTCCGCCGAGTGCCCGCCTTGGTCCGCCCGGCGCTGACCATAGATGATCGCAGACGGATCACTCCCTTCTGTCAACAAACCGTAACGAGCGGTCGTAGTCCGTTCCTGAGTCGGGTCGCGTCGTCATCTGACGGCCCCGGCTTGATTTGCAACGGCCGCTCGGGCGCCTCGACCCAGAGGGCGCCTTCGGTTTCATTCAATGCCGCTCTCGTTTCGTCCTGTGTGCTGTCCTCGGCGTACAGGAAACCGGCGAGATGGCCGGGATCAATGCGACGATATGTCTTAAGACCCTTTCAACCGGTGGTCCTAGGACCAACAATTCGGGCCCAGTGTTTGACGTTGCTTGCGGAGCGATTCGAAGTCGATTCGCTGCGATATCGAAGCGAGGTTGCTGGAGTGCTTCGAAAAGGAACAGGCGGCGCCGACTGCAAGCTCGGGTTCGGGTTCCATCCTCGGGTTGCTGGCTGGATGAGAGCCGGGAGCCTCTGGCCATGCTTTTCCGTCCGGGTAGCGCCGGTCGAACACGGCGGTTGATCCGGGCGACCCGTTTGATGCGTTCCATCGACGTAGGCGGGTTGGATCGACCCGGCCAGGACGCACTGCTGGAGAAGGTCGCGATCTCGGCTATCACTCGCGCCTCGAGGTCCCGAACCGCGCCTGCCCTCTGCCTGCTCTATCTCGCGGCTGCGGTTACGTCGCCAAATGGTGCCCGGCTTCGGCCGCTCGGGGCAGCCGTTGAGCCGCTGAGATCGGAGCGGCGAACTCGCCTGTGAGCGTCGGCTGTGAGCGTAAGCGCCTCTCAGCGCCATCCGACCGCAACAAAACGCATGCTTCCCGCGATGCAACCGTAACGTAACGGGCCTGTCCTTAACCCCGAATTTGGCTAGGGTTCATCTTGCTTTAGGAGCGAGCAACTCGCACCTCGAGCGGCGGATCAGTTAGAGGCGGCGGATCAAGGCAGCGGTTGTCGGAGGCAGGCCGACTAACACGTTTCGGGTGCGGCCCGGAGTTTTCGTGATGGTTACCGGTCCCCAAAAGGCGGAACAAGCGACGCGGGCACGCAACGCCCGGATCTCGTTCTGTCGCGGCCGTAAGCAAATCCCTCGCTTTCACCTGATGAGGTAATCGAGCGAGGGAGAGACCACGTTGATTGAGATGAGCCCAGAACCCCAGGTGAGCGGAGGGAGGGCCAGCCTCAACGGCCAGCGAGCCATGACCGCGTCCTTCCTGTTTGCGAGTGGCCGCTGGAGCATCACGGGGCAGGATTTCCCTTCGCTCCCAACCGCTGAGCCGTCGCCTCGTGCTCAGCCAATCGGGGCATCGTCGCCTGCGCCTGAGTGGGACACGAATGACCGCTGAAGACCAAACATTCAGTGCATCAGACGGCCACCGACCGCCCGGCACTCTTTGGGTCGGGTCGGAACGCGCCGCTCACCCGGCCTCTCATTGGAGACTCCGGGCCGGCGTCGATCGGCCCGGGCAAGGGCCCGACATTCTTCAGAATAACCGAGCGGGAGGGACGTCTTGAAGACAAAACAAGATCACGAACACGGCCTCAACGGACGTGCGCACCTCAACGGTGCGCGCGCGGTGGAGGAGCCAACTGTTTCGATCGTCATTCCGACCAGGAACGAGATCGCCAACATCGAGGCGTTGTTGACACGACTCGCGAAAGTGATCCCAGCTGGAGCTGAGGTGATCTTCGTCGACGACAGCGACGACACCACCGCCTATCGCGTTCGACAACTCGCAAAGGCGGACGGGTATGTCGGTCCCGAGATCCGGCTGCTGCACCGGCCGGTTTCTATGCGCAGTGGCGGCTTGGGCACGGCCGTGACGGAAGGCCTTCGCATGGCGAGAGCACGGTGGGTGTGCGTGCTCGACGCCGACCTGCAACACCCGCCCGAGATGGTCAGCCGCATGGTCGAGCAGGGCGAACGCACCGAGTCGGACCTCGTCGTGGCAACGAGGTACGGAACAGAGAGCTCCAACGAGGGACTATCCGGTACCCGTCGCCTCATGTCCCGGGCCTGCGCGCTGGCGGCTAAATCATTGCTATCGAATCGGCTGCGGGGCGTGAGCGACCCGCTGAGCGGCTTCTTCCTCGTTCGAAGGAACGCGATCGACGTCGATCGCCTGCACCCGAACGGGTTCAAGATCCTGCTTGAGATCATCGGACGCCATCCCGACCTGCGCACGACCGAGGTCGGCTATTCCTTCAGCGAGCGGTACGCAGGACTGAGCAAGGCCTCCGTCACCGAGGCGAGGCGCTATGCCGCACAACTGCTCTCGCTCTCGTTGTCACAGCATGGTGGCGCGCAGAACAACACGATCCTCGCTCGGGCCAAGCCCGCCCTCTACGACGTGCACGGCATCATCACGGTGGCCTCCGCGTATCGGCTACCGGAACTGGAGAAGTTCCGGGTGCAGCAGCTGAGCGCACCGGCCCAGATCGTCGTCCGAGCGCTCGACCATGCTGCGAGCGGCTTCATCGACCTGGATCACACGGTCCCACTCATTCGCTACCAGGAACAGCTGGGTCGGGCAGGTTTCATCGTCGAGGTCGAACTGGGCGAGGTGACCACGGCGTCGGTCTCGACGTTGGTGGCCAAGTCACCGCACGTCCTTTACACGAACGTGGTCGAGCCCATCCTGCGGTGGGCGTTTGTCGAGCGTGGCTACGCACTCGTTCATGCCGCATGTTTCGCACGGGACGGCGAGGCGTTCTTCATCACCGCCCGGACCGACACGGGAAAGACGACGACCATGCTCAAGATCCTGGACAAGGGCACGTTC
>JANPEN010000142.1:0-6719 GCA_031422955.1 Acidimicrobiia bacterium | reverse complement strand
AGGCCGTATAGTACCGCCAGCAAGAGCGTGCCCGCCGCCAGGGTGCAGGCTCGCAGGTACAGCCGGGCCGGGGGCGCCGGGCGGGCCTGACGGGAGCCGAGGACGCGGATGAGGGCCCAGGCGGTCATCAGGAAAGCGGGCGCCAACGACACCGGTACGCCGGGAACGGACCGGGCCAATGGATGGAACCAAAGATCAGAAAGTGGCGCCAGCGGCGAGCCCCAACGACCCATGTAGGGATTCTCGGAGGGATGGGCGAGCAACAAGGTGGCACCGACGGTGAAGACCAGGAGCTTCTCCACCGTTTGAAATCGCAGGAGCTGCACCACGACCAACACCACGATCGGTCCGATGGCCACCAGCAATGAGCCGGTAAACAGCGCGCCAAGCACCCCGATGACACCGGCCACCGTCAGGCGCCGGCGGCCGAGCCGGTTGACCCACGCCTCCGTCGTGCTTGTGGCACCGTGGTGCGAATCAGCGCCCATGGCTCAGAGTTCGACGCCGGCGAGACCGAAGCGGACCAGCGCGTAATAGCCGATGGCGTAACCGACGTAGGTCTGGATCATGCGGCTTCGATGGCCGGAGAGGCGCATCGGTATCAGGAAGCCCGCGTAGACGATCGACAGGCGCAGCAGTGTGCTCATTTGGCGCGCTGACCGACACGAGTGCCGTCGGCGTTTCGCATCGGCCGAGGCCCGATCCAATCGGCGCCTTCCGGCAGGAATCCTACGACCACGCCGGGGTTGCCGCTCACGAAGCTGTTGGGTGGGACGCTGCGGGTCAAGACCGCTCCGGCGGAGACAACCGAACCGCGTCCGATCACCACACCAGGCGTGATGATCGCCGCCAGGCCGATCCAGCAACCCGCCTCCACGGTGACGGGGCGGGGCCGAACGTCGGGATGGCACCGCTGGGTCGAGCTGCCGTGGCGATGGGTGGCGGTGTAGATCCGCACGTAAGGCGAAATGGTGCAGCCCGGCCCGATGGTCACCACTGCGTCCAGGTTTACGGTGACATCGGTGGAGACGGCCGCCCCTGCCGCGATCACCAGATTCTCGTAGATGTTGGAGCTGGTGCCGGTGAGACGCATGGGAGCAGAGATGAACGCGGCGCGGTCCACGTTGTGGAAGCCGGCGGCCCGGTACAGCCGGGAAAGGACGAAGCCGGCCATGAACTCCGGGAGGGGACGGGCGACCGCGTTGGCCAGCCGGTAGCGGAGATGAGCGCCAGCCCGCAGGCCGGCGGCCAGCTGGCCAACCTTCTCCTTGGCGCTTCGGACGTTACCGAGCGTCGGCAATGAGGTGCCGCGTCGATAGCTGGGGGGGTGGTCGCGAGAGCTCATAGGGCTACGGATTCCTCTGATCGTGGGGTCCGGACCCAGCCATCGACGCGTCGCCTCGAGGCGTTGAGACCCAGTTTCCAGCAGACATAGCCCGGCACTCGGGCGAGGGCCAGCAGACCGGACCGACCGGTTCCGGACTTGGCCCAGGCGGTGGCCACGTAGGCAACGAGGCTGCCCAGGCCGATCGATGCCACCCCGGCCGAGTAGCCCCGGCCCGTTCGACAGGCGCGGAGGGTGAGCGCAACTGCGGCAGCGCCGGCCAGTGGTGCGCTCAGGCGGGCGAGGGGCGGGGCGGCCAGTTCGATGGCGGTATCGGCCAACATCGGGCTCCGCCGACGCAACGCCTGACCGACGAGATGGGGCACGGCCTCCCGCCGCAAGCGGCGCCGACCCACCTCCCAACGGACACGTTGGGAGGTGGCACCCTCGGCTCCGGTCGGCATGTCACCACGCACGACAACCTGGTCGAGAAAGGCCACCCGGATCCCGGCGTCGGCCAACCGGGCCGCGTACTCGATGTCCTCGACCAGACCGAAACTCGAATAGGGACAGGCCTGCAGCGCGGCCCGGGTGAACACCATGCCGTTGCCCCGCAACCCCACGGACAAGCCGAGCCGCTGGCGGCCTTGATTGCGCACGGTGTGCATGGCGGAAAAGGCGATCTCCATGAGCACGGTCCGCCAACTGCGCAACGGATCGCGGACCCGATAGTCAGCCTGCATGGCAAGTTCGCCTCGGGCCATGGAGGCCGCCGCCGCCGCCAGCAGGTTTGGATCTACCAGCGTGTCGGCATCTACCACCACGACGGCGGCGAGGTCGGGGTCCAACAGTGCGTGACGGAAGCCCGCCGCCAGCGCGAACCCTTTCCCACGGTGGGCTGGGTCGTTTCTGACCAGCACTTCGGCGCCGGCCTTGCGGGCGACGGCCGCGGTGCTGTCCGTGCAGTTGTCCGCCACCACCACGATGCGGCGTCGATCAATCGGGTACTCGACCGCGGCCAGGCTGGCGATGGTCCCTGCGATCCCCGCGGCTTCGTCGTGAGCGGGCACCACGAAGGTGAAGGCTGGCAGCCGCTCGGGCCGCTCCGCCCGATCTCCGTGGTCGCCGGGGCGGCGGGCACCGACCAGGGATGCCGCGGTGAGGACGCCGAGATGGAGTGCCAAGCCCGCGGCCGGAACAGCGGCGAGGGCAACGGCGCCATCCAAGGCGCGGGCGAAGCGAGCGGCGGTCACCGGGCCCCGTCCCGCCGGCGCAGCCGTCGCCCGGTTCTCGATCCGGGGGCCGACGCACTACCGGCATTGGTCAAGTCACCGTCGTCATCGAGCAGGGCGCTCAGGTCCTCGTCAAGGTCGGCGTCCTCTGCCATCGGCGGTGTATCAGCGAAATGGTCCCCGACGGGTGGGTCCAGGAGGGTGCTCAACGGGGTTGAGGTTTCGTGAGGTCGGGAAACTGTCGCCACGCCCTCGGACCGCTTCGTTCGCCGCGCCGAGCGTCGAGTGCGCTTCTGGCGGACGGCGGCCCGGGCGCTTGCCGCTCCGACGCCCGCTCCGATGGCAAGCACCACCGTCATGGCCATCCGCTTGGCCATGGACCCCGTCGGCGCCCGTGGCTCCTCGGGGGTCTCGACCACGGTGTAGCGGTACTTGAAGGCTGCCTCAGCAGCGTCGAGTTCGATCTGGGCGCCCTTGAGGCGCCCGCCGAGGTCGGTCTGCTGGGCGAGGGCCGCCCGCAACGGCGAGGAGTCGGGGATGTCTCGCGTCTCGGTGAGGGGAAAGTTGAGCTGCTCCCGGAGCCTCGCCACCTCCGCATCGGCCTCCTCCGCGTACCGTTCGAGGATCTCGAGGGCGTCCTCGATAGGGCCGAGACCGGCCTCGTGGCTGTCCTCGAGGAAGTTTTCCTGCGCGGCGTTGACGATGGCCGCCGCGTCACGGGCGGTGGACCAGGACGCGGTGATCGTCACTCGGTCTGGCCCGTTGGACCCCCCGTCGATTTGGACGGACAGGGCGAGGCGAAGGTCCCGGCGAAGGTCTTCGCGGGTTGGGGCTGACTCCGTTTCCAGCCCCAGTGATTGCAGCGTCTCCCGACGGAATCGACCAAGGGCGGTCTCCCCGGCACGGGTGCGGTTGAGGAGATCGGCATCCTCGATGATGCGATCGATGCTGCTCTCGCTCAGGATCGTCTCCCGAGCGTTGGCCAACGGCTGATCCGCGCCCGAAGGTACGGCCCGTCCGGGGTTGGCTATCGCGGAGGACACGACGTCCGAACGGGCGGACACCACACCGGTGGATTGGTAGGTCAGCGGCGCGGCCAGCCAGCTGACGCTGCTCGCCGCCACGACCACCAGCACGCCGGCCGCAGCTGAGAACGGGTGGCGGCGCAGCGCCCGGCGAGCCTTACGCCCAGCCTGACGCAGCTTCTCCGTATCAAACAGGACGACATCGTCCTCACGGCCCGTTCCGAGCTCGTTCACCGTGGATTGGACCGCGGCAACACTCGGGGGCGAGCTGCTCTCACGATCATCGTGGCGAGTCGACAACAACGTGCTCCTTCTCGAAGGTGGGGACGGGCACGCCTTGTGCGCTAAGAGTGTTGCTCTGACTTCTCAGTGCACGAATAGGCCATCGGGCTCCGAGGGCGGCGGCAGCCAAGGCCACCACCGTCTCCAGCAGCAACAGGCCCGCGCTGTCCCCGCCGATGACTCGATGGACGGTGACCAAGACACCCGAGCCCACCGCCGCCCACAGCGCTACCCACAACAGCGCAGGACTCATGATCCTGCGGCCCAGCAGCAACAACAGGGCTACCGCGGAGACCGCCTCGGCGGCGAAAACGGCGCACGACGCCACGAAGCTCGGACCCCCAGCGTCGAGCAGCTTCACGGCGGGGCCGAGTAGCAGCAGGTTCATCACCGTGTTCACCGCGACGGTCACCAGGCTCACCATGCTGACCGGCCAACCCCGGCCCAGACAGATGAGCACGGTGGAACAGATGCCGGCCACGTAGGTCAGCAGGAACATCAAGGACAACACCCGCAGGCTGGGCACCGCCGCGTCGTATTCGTGGCCGAAGAGGCGGGAGATCACATCGTCGGATTCGAGCGCCATCAAGGTGGTGATGGGCGCCATGAAGGCCACCACGACGTTGAGAACGTTGCCGCCGAGGCGACAAGCGGCGTCGGGCCCGTGCTTGGTGAGCGTCCGAGACAGTGCCGGCAGCAGCGCGGCGGACAGCGCGGGGGCCAAGAAGAGCGCGGTCATGGCGATCAGCGTGGCGGCGCCATAGAGGGCCACCTCCTCGTCACCGGCAAAGCCGCCGACCAAGGTGGTGTCCAAGGAGTTGGACAGCCCGGTGCTGACCTGGCGGGCGGCGAAGGGCATGCAGGTGAGCAGCGCCACCCGAGCGGCGCGCCAGTCGCTGCGCTGCGGCGGTCCGAACAGAGCGATGTTGCGCCGGCGAAGCCACAGCAACCGCAATCCCTCGCTGGCGGCCAGCGCCACCGGTACCACCAGGGCGCCCCCACCGAGGACCAACCCGCCCACCGCCAGGCCAGCCCAGGTGAACTTGGTCACGACCTGGGTGATGGTGACGGCGCCGGTCCGGCCAGCACCGTGCAGGAAGGCGGAGTTGATCAGGCCCCCGTTCAGGGCGAAATGCGCCACTGCGAAGCAACCAAAAAGCACCAGCACCGAGCTCGGCCGGCCGAGCAGGGCCAGCACGCCCACCCCTGCGGCACCGAGCAGCATGCTCAACCCGCTGCGCACCATGCTCACCGGGCGAATGAGTCGCGAGTAGATGTCCGGCTGCCGCGGCACCTCACGCCGGGCCAAGGTGTCCACCCCCAGCGTGAGCGGAGCGAACAGCAACAGGGCCAGGGACTCGCAGAAGATCAGCCGCCCGAAGGCCGCCGCGTCGAGGAACTGGGGTAGGGACAGCCGGATGGCCAGGCTGACCACCCAGGTCGCCGCCAGGCCCCCGGTGAAGGCCAGTGAGTCGCGCGCGATCCGTCCGGCCTCGCTGGTGTCGGGGCCCGACGACAACGCCACGCCCTCGACAACGCTCACGCGCCCGACGTCGCCATGGCCGCGGGCGCGGTCGTTAACCTCCGCTTGGCAGTTCCGGCCAACCGGCGCACGCGACCCGCCACCGGCTCTGATCCGAGTGGACCGACCA
The DNA here is from genome assembly GCA_031422955.1 of Acidimicrobiia bacterium. Classification (GTDB taxonomy): domain Bacteria; phylum Actinomycetota; class Acidimicrobiia; order Acidimicrobiales; family CAIXPF01; genus CAIXPF01. The sequence continues at coordinate 1,204 of JANPEN010000142.1, read as the reverse complement.
GACGGCAATCGGTGGCATAGGTCCACTTGTATTCCTCGTCGCCGAGCATGAAGTCGAACTCCTGCGCCCCGCTTTCGTAGGCGTGACGAATGCACAGGTTGAGCAACACGTTTCCCGGCGACAGCGTGGACAAAGTGGTGTCGTAGGAAGGCATCCAGTAGTAGACGCGGCCGCCGAGGCGGACGAGTCCGATGGCGGCCATTGGTCGCCCGTCCCCCCGCAGGGTGGCCAACTCCAGCGCGCCGGCTCGGAACAGCCCGCGGAAGAGCTCGAGGTTGGCCCGCACGGCCAGGGGATCACCCACCCCGGTTCGGGCGAAGTGGGCACGTTTCCAGGCGACGAGGTGCTCGAAGGCAGCCTCGTCCTTATCGGCCGGCTCGAACAGCACCGGCCCTATCTCGCGTTCGGCCTTTCGCAGGGAACGCTCGAGGTTCTTGGTGTGGTTCGAACGCTTCCGCCGAAACCATGCCTCGGCATCTTCCCAACAGGAGAACCTCGTGAGGTCCAGACAGGGAGAGGCCTGCAGCAACGCTCGGCGCGCGCCCGCGGCGATGTCCTCGTGCCACACCTGCTGGTCGACCTTGCCCACCACCACCCGGGGCAGGTAGCGAATCGGGAACTCGGCCACCGCGTCGGGGTCTTCGCTGGGCTCGAGGAAGTCGAGCCAGACCCGCCTGACAAGCGGCTTGGTTCCCGCCAGGAGAGCGGGCACGACCCGGCCATCACAGCTGAGGACGGTGCGGCGAACTTCTACCCCCTCGACCGCGGCGATGGCGCTGGCCAGATCATCCCCGGCGAAGAGGCTCATCGATCCCTCCGTGCTGTTGCTCGATCAGTTGTGGGTGCAGATGCAGGTACCGGGCAGCCTTGCGCTTGGCCGCGATGTCTTGGTACACACGCTCGATCTGCTGCACGCTGAGACCCAGCTGCGGAGCGATCTCGTCCGCCCTCATGCCGTGATCCACGGCGTAGAGGCACAGGTCCATCTGGTCGTAGGGCAGGGAGAAGTAGAACTCTTCCTGGGTCTGGGGCATCGAGTACGTGTCCGTAGTCGGCGGCCGGCTGCGGATCTCCTCCGGAATGCCCAGTTCGGCGGCCAACGCGTAGACCTGGCTCTTGTAGAGGTGGGCGATGGGCTTGAAATCGGCTGATCCGTCGCCGTTCTTGACGAAAAAGCCCTGATCGTATTCGAGGTAGTTCGGGG
>JANPEN010000141.1:0-2259 GCA_031422955.1 Acidimicrobiia bacterium | reverse complement strand
GGGTGGGTGAGCCACCGCCGCCAGATCGGCACCACCGGGGTGGCAGTCAACCCTCGGCGCTACCTGGCGTTCGGGATCTCCGGGGCGGTGCAACACACCGCGGGGCTAGGCCGACCCGACCACATCGTGGCCGTCAACACCGACGCCAGCTGTCCGATGATGGCCATGGCCGATTTGGCCGTGGTGGCCGACGCCCCCGCAGTGCTGGCCGAGTTGGCTCGCCTCTTGGGGGTGGCCACGCCATGAGCGAGCCATCGGCCGTTCCGCCCACGGCTTCCCCTTCGGTTTCCCCCACGGGCGATCGGGTGACACAGTTCGAGGTGATCGTGGTGGGAGCGGGGCCGGCCGGTTCGGCTGCCGCGCTGACCTTGGCCAGGGCCGGCCGCAAGGTCTGTTTGATCGAGCGCGGGCCCTTTCCGGGGTCCAAGAATATGTACGGCGGGGTGGTCTACGGGCGGGTGCTGGACACCCTCATCCCCAACTGGACCGAGGAGATCCCTGTGCAGCGCTGGGTGGTGCGCAGAGCCACCGTGTTGATGACCGGCGAACAGGCCCTCAGCATCGACTACCGCAGCGAGCGTTGGGGCGAGGCGCCCTACAACGGCTGCACCACCTTGCGACCAGAGTTCGACGCCTGGCTGGCCGGCCATGCGGTAGCCGCCGGCGCCGAGCTGATCACCTCCACCACCGTGACGGGCCTGGTGCGCGAAGGCGGCCGGGTCCTCGGCGTGAAGACCGACAGACCAGACGGTATGGTATGGGCGCCGATGGTCATCGCCTGTGATGGAGTCAACTCCTTTTTGGCCAAGGAAGCAGGTCTCTACCACCACGGCGAGGCGGAGAACTACACCTTGGGCGTGAAAGAGGTTTTGGCCCTTCCCAAGGAAGAGATCGACAAGCGTTTCTCGCTGCGAGACAACCAGGGCGCCGATTTCGAGCTGGTCGGCTGTACCGGCAACATCCCCGGGGGTGGGTTCGTCTACACCAACCTCGAATCCATTGCCGTGGGGGTGGTGCTCAGCGTCAAGGCGCTGGGGGAGTCCGGTGTGCGCCCCGAGGCCCTTATCGCCGAGCTGAAGAAGCACCCGATGATGGCGCCCCTGGTGGCAGGGGCAGTGGTTCGTGAGTACAGCGCCCATCTCATTCCTGAGGCGGGGCTGGCCATGATGCCGGATCTGGCCGGTGACGGTTTGTTGGTGGCAGGCGACGCCGCCGCCCTGTGCCTGGCCGCTGGGGTGTTCCTGGAGGGGGTCAACTTTGCCATCGGTTCGGGGGCGGCGGCGGGCACGGTGGCCGACCAGGCCTTGCGAGCGGGGGACACCTCCGCGGCCTACCTGGCTCGCTACCGGGAGCGGCTGGCCTCCAGTTTCGTGCTGGCCGATCATCAGAAGCTGAAACGGGCTCCGGGGCTCATGCTTTCGGATCGGATGCAGTTCCGCTATCCGCAGCTGGTCTGCAACCTGGTCGAAAGCTTCTATACCGTCAACAACCCTGCCCCCAAGGCTGGGCTGGTTCGTCTGGCCCGCCGGGAAGCCGCCCGCCGGGGGGTCAAAATGTGGGACCTGGCCGCCGACGGTTGGGCCGCCGTGCGTAGTTTCGGCTGATCGACGAACGTCGGCCGAGCTGGCCCTGTGCAGCGTCGAATCGACGTCGAATCGGTGCGGGTCAGCCTCTCGGCGAATCGACGTCGATTCGCTCCGAGTGGGTGCCGCCGCAGGTCAGGCGTGGGTGTCAGCTGGTCAGAGCACCAGCAGGGCACGAGTGGTCAGCCAGGCACCCACCAGCAACAACGCGCCGGCGGCCAAGGGGGCGCTGCAACGCTGCAGCCGTGCGCCCCAGGCTCGATGGGCGAATCGGTGGCCACCGCGACGGCTCAGGGCCACCACCCCCAACCCGACCCCGACCAGGGCTGTGGCCAAGCCGACACCAAAGGCCAGGATCAGCGCGGCGCCGAAGGCCACGCGGCCCAGTTGCACAGCGCCCCGTAGCACGATCACCGCGGAGGCGGAGGGCAGTAGTCCCCCCGCCAGTCCCAGGGCCAGCAGGGCTCGCCACTGCAGCGGCTGGGTCAGATCGAGGCGGTCCCAGGCCACCCGATGCCGGTGAGGGAACAATCCGTGTACCCCCGACCCGTGATCGTGGTCGTGGGTATGGGGATGGTCGTGGGGATGGTCCTGGTCGTGGGGATGGTCGTGGTTCCGTTGTTTGACAGGGCTCCGCAAATCAGGCAGGGGACCGGCGGCAAGCCCGCGGTGACCG
>JANPEN010000140.1:0-9404 GCA_031422955.1 Acidimicrobiia bacterium | reverse complement strand
CCACGCCCGAGCCTGCTCCGGCGGCACCTGGGTCATGACCCCAGCATCGGGTCGCGGTGCCCTGGGCCGCTGGGGGCGGGTCTCCGCCGGACCGGACAGGTAGTGCTGGCGGCGAAGTAGCGTGTCCACCGCCTCCTCCGTATCGCCGTTCGGTTCGTCCTCGGCATCATCCTGCACAGGGGAGCCGTCGGGCCGGTGGGCCGATGAGCCCGTCTCATGCATCGCCGCTTCCTCCGGCCCCCGACCCCCGCCGTCGACCACCTCGTCGTCGGGGAGAAACTCCCAGGGCGAACCTGATCCGGTCGTGGTCATCGGTGTTCCTCTGGCTTTCGGTGCGGCTCTGGGTCGCGGGTGGTCGTGTCCTACCCAACAATGCGCTCTCGTAGTCCCAACGGCAATGCAGTGAGCGCGCGCCGGCGCTTTGGCGGTCCCAGGAGACAGCGCCGGGCTGGCATAGCAACGTGAGTGCCGCTCAAAAACACAACCAGTTCGGAGGTTGAGCCCCCGAACTGGTTGCTGAGGCGCTTGCCTCAAGCGTCTCCCCGTACCCCCGCGGGAGTACCTATCGGCTGAGATCAGCCGAGGTCGAAGCGATCCAGGTTCATGACCTTGTCCCACGCGGCCACGAAGTCACGCACAAAGGCTTGCTGCGCGTCATCCGACGCGTACACCTCGGCCAAGGCTCGGAGCTGGGAGTTCGACCCAAAGACGAGGTCGCAGCGGGTACCACTCCACTTGAGTTCGCCCGTGGTGCGATCATGGCCTTCGAACACATCAGCGGAGCTGGGCGACGCCTTCCACGCCGTGTTCATGTCGAGCAGATTCACGAAGAAATCGTTGCTCAACGTCTCGGGCCGGCGGGTGAATACGCCGAGTTCAGATCCAGCCGCGTTGGTCTTGAGGACCCGCAAACCGCCGACCAGAACCGCCATCTCGGGCGGGGTCAACGTCAGCATCTGCGAACGGTCGACCAACAGCTCCTCCGCCGACTGCACGTGGCCGCTTCTGAGGTAGTTACGGAACCCGTCTGCGGTCGGTTCGAGCACGGCAAAGGAGTCCACGTCGGTTTGGTCCTGCGTGGCGTCGGTGCGCCCGGGCGCGAAAGGAACCTGCACCACATGCCCGGCGCTCTGGGCCGCTTTCTCGATGCCCGCACAGCCACCGAGAACGATGAGGTCAGCAAGGGACACCGTCGTCCCATCACGATTGAACTCCTGCTGGATCCCTTCCAGCGTCTGCAGCACCGTGTTCAGCGCGGCGGGCCCGTTGACGTCCCATTCCTTCTGGGGCGCAAGCCGAAGGCGGGCGCCGTTCGCCCCACCGCGCTTGTCGGTGGTGCGGAAGGTGGAGGCGGACGCCCAGGCCGTGGAGACAAGCTGGGAAACGGAGAGACCGGAAGCAAGGATCTTGCCCTTGAGGGCAGCGATGTCTTGGTCGCCAATCACCGCACCCGCCGCGGGGACGGGATCTTGCCACAGCTGCGGCTCGGCCGGAACCAACGGGCCCCGGAGACGAGCGAGGGGCCCCATGTCGCGGTGGGTCAGCTTGTACCACGCCTTGGCGAACGCGTCGGCGAACTGTTCGGGGTGTTCGTGGAAGCGCCTCGAGATCGGCTCATAGATCGGGTCCACCCGCAGCGCCAGATCCGTTGTCAGCATCATGGGGGCGTGCCGCTTCGACGGATCGTGCGCATCGGGCACCGTGCCCTGCGCCGTGGCATCCTTCGGGGTCCACTGCTTCGCCCCGGCGGGGCTCTCCGCCAACTCCCACTCGTGGCCGAACAGGAGGTCGAAGTAGTCGTTATCCCACTGCACTGGGTTGGTCGTCCAGGCGCCCTCCAACCCGCTGGTGATGGCATCGCTGCCCTTGCCCGTACCGAAGCTGTTCTTCCAGCCGAAGCCTTGCTCTTCGATGCTGGCACCCTCGGGTTCGGGACCGACGTGGATCTCGGCATCGGCCGCACCATGGGCCTTACCGAAGGTATGTCCCCCGGCAATGAGCGCAACGGTCTCTTCATCGTTCATGGCCATGCGAGCGAACGTCTCGCGGATGTCCCGAGCTGATGCGAGCGGATCCGGGTCGCCGTTGGGTCCCTGCGGATTCACGTAGATCAGACCCATCTGCACGGCACCGAGAGGATTCTGCAGTTCGCGGTCCCCGGAGTAGCGCTCGTCCCCGAGCCAGGTGTTTTCAGGGCCCCAGTAGATGTCCTCTTCGGGCTCCCACACATCCTCGCGGCCAAAGGCGAAACCGAAGGTCTTGAAACCCATGGTTTCGAGGGCGCGATTACCCGCGAAAATCATCAGGTCGGCCCACGACAGCTTGCGGCCGTACTTCTGTTTGATGGGCCACAGCAGCGCGTGCGCCTTGTCGAGGTTGCCGTTGTCGGGCCAACTGTTGAGCGGCGCAAAGCGCTGGGTGCCGGATTCGGCGCCGCCACGGCCATCGTAAATGCGGTAGGTGCCTGCGCTGTGCCACGCCATCCGGATGAACAACGGCCCGTAGTGGCCGTAGTCGGCCGGCCACCAGTCCTGCGATGTCGTCATCAAGGCATCGACGTCTTTGGTCAAGGCCTCGACGTCGAGCGTCTTCAGCTCATCGGCGTAGTTGAACGCATTGCCCATGGGGTCGATCGAGGACGCATTCTGCTTGAGCATCCTGAGGTTCAACTGATTCGGCCACCAGTGTTGGTTCGCCGTAGATCCAGCCGCGGTGTGGGTTGCGTGGTCCCCTCCAATCACCGGGCACCGTTGCACGCTGTCGTTGATTTCAAGCGGGCCTTGGTCAGTCATTGCTGCTCCTTGCATGGCATTCGAGTCGTACTGATTTTGGTCCTCGGTTGGAAGCTGCCAAGCCCGCCTGGCCGGAACCGGGAGACATCGAGATCTCCACCGACGAGCAGACCGCGGTCGCCGGGTGAACCGTGTTGCGGTGCATGGCCTTGGAGGCAGCCAACCGTTGCCACGTGAGGCCGGAGACCACATTTCCGGAACCAGTCGGTCAGCTCGACAGGGCTTCGCACACGAGGACCTTAGCCCAACCAGCGGATCGCGTCCGGGAGGTCTGCAACCCCGTTAACGCCAGCCCAGGCCTGGCGGTCAGGCTCTCACCGGCTGATGCGCAGCATGACCCCTGGCCTGTAGGGAGCCACCCACCAGCACTTCTACCGGTGGGCGTAAGGGACTGAACCCCTAACCCAACCGCTCAGGCGACGTTTGCCCAGCTCAACGATTATTCTGATGCTCCCTCAAGCAGCGGACACCGCCCGCTGCGCCGCACACCGGGCCACACGAACATGACCAGCGTGCGTAACGACACCGCGACAAATCGGGGGCTACCGTGACAGGCGTGGCTAACGCCACCTCGACGACAATCTGTGGGCAGCGCGGGCGATGCCTCGCACCCGTGGGCCGCCAGCGATGGTGCTCCGACACCTGCCGACAGACCGCCTGGCGCCGCCGTCGACAGGCACTGCGACCAACGCTGCCCACCAAGACCGACACCATCTATGAGTGCCCGCAGTGCGAGACCCGCGACCACGGAACCCAAAGATGGGACGACTGCAACACCAGGTGCCGCCGCCTCGGCCCAGGAGGGCCGTGCCCCCACTGCCACGAACTAGTCGCCGTTTTCGACCGCATAGACGACAACCAATACTGGGAACGTCGACACAACAGATCCATCCCCCGCAGTGCACCACTTCGCTCCGCGATCCGGGCGTGCAAATCGCCCGGGCTATGCGCTCGCCGCCATCGGTGCTAAGGATGGCCAGTTCCTCGTCCTCGAAGAGGGCCTGGTCGAACACGAACATGCACGACTCCTGGCTCAGCGGCTCGAACAAGCGGGCCTGAGCCGCGAACGGGGTGCCGAAATGGGAGTGACAGTGCGCCGCTGACACCACGTCGGGGCGGGCGTGGTGGATGGGGTGATGAATGTAATAGGCCGCCACGTTGATGCCGCCGGTCCCTTGGTCCAGCGTTCCGTCCGGGGCCGCCAACACCAACTCCTCAACGGTGGCGAACTTGAACGGCACCCCGTACCGCAGCAACCAGAAGTGATCGGTCACCTCGGATCCAGGGCGCTGATGTGGCCGTCACCGGTCTGACCGAACCCCAATTTGCCGAAGATCCGGTAGCCGAGAGCACACATTCGCTTGCGATGGGCCCGCTCCTCCTCCATCGTGGCGAAGCTCGTGGGCTGGTCGCGCCGGGCGGCCCAGCTGTGTTTGTCCGGAGCGGACCGGACCAGCAGACTGGCGCCACGATGAGCGATCCCGCCCCCTCTTCTCGAACTGCGGTACAGGCAGGCAAGGTCACCTTCGCCCTGGTCTGCCTCTCGACGTTGGGGAACTTCGTGGCCCAGGGGCTGCTGTATCCGGCGCTGCCGCTGTACCTGACCCGTGAGCTGGGCACCTCGAAGGCTGTAGCCGGCTTGGTGGTGTCGGTGCTGGCCCTGACCTCCATCGCCGTCCGACCTTGGGCCGGTGCGTTCATCGACCGGGTTGGTCGCCGCCCGCTGCTCATCGCCGGGCCGATGCTGGGAGCGTTGTCCGCGGTCGGCCTGCTCACCTTGAAGTTCGTGGTGGCGGTGATGGTGATGCGATTGCTCCAAGGTGCCGCCTCGGCGATGACCTATAGCTCAGCGGTGGCCGCCGTGGCCGATGTCGCTCCGCCCGAGAAACGCGCCGGGTACCTCGCCCTGTTCAGCACGTTCTTCTATGTAGGCTTCGCGCTAGGCCCCTTCATCGCCGAGTTGCTGATCGAATCCAGCGGATTCCCCGCGGTATGGTGGACAGTGGGCGGGTTCACCGCCTTCGGCGCGATGGTGGCCACGTTCGTGCGTGAGACCCGGCCGGCCACCCGGACCGCCCCGCCCAAGGTGCCGATGCTGCACCGCCTGTTTCACCCCGCAGCCAGACTTCCCGGTATGGTGTTCTTCTCCATCGGCATCGGCTGGACCGCGGTGGCGTCGTTTCTCTCGTTGTATGCACGCGACATCGGATTGTCGAATTCCGACATTCTATTCCTGGCCCTTTCGGTCAGCGTGTTGGCCACCCGTTTCATCAGCGGCGGGCTCGCCGATCGCTTCGGGCGCATGGCGGTCGCGGCGCCCTCGATCGTGCTGGTGGTCGCGGGCCTCGCTGGGCTTGCGTTGTTCGACGCACCGATCACCGCGGTGATCTCGCTGGCCATCTTCGGCGTGGGCTACTCCGGCGGGTTCCCGGCGTTGCTGACGATGGTGGTGGACCGGGCGCCGGAACGGGAACGCGGCGTGGCAATGGCTTCGTTCAACGTGTATTTCGACATCGGCGCGCCCCTCGGTGGCTACGGGGTGGGCCAACTCATCGACTGGGGCGGCTTTCCGCTGGGCTTCGGCTTCTCCGCCGTGGCGGCTGCGGCCGGTCTGCTGTTCCTGCCCGCCATGCGTCGATCCATCCGCCTCCAGGGGTCCTACGCTGGCTGACCTGGCGCGCCCGCCGCCTCAGCCCGGCCGCAGCGCCTCGCCGTGACGTCCCTTCCCGGCCACGAACCGCGCCGCGCCGGTTTGAAAGTCAGCTCCGAACACCGCCTTTCCCTGCTCGACCTGGTAGCGGATGGCGTCTTCCTCTGGAAAGCTCCATTGACGCAACCGTGACCGACGATCGGCCAGCATCGCCGGCAGCCAGATGGCATCGAACCCCGGCTCAGACTTCAGCGCCGTGACGTCCACGCCTCGCAACGTGACCCGATCAGACAGCTGCTCGGCTGGCACGTTGGCCATTGCCAGGCAGAGCGCGGTGTCGAAGATGTCAATGCCGGTGAGTCGCTCCGACACCCGCAGCCGACGACCCAATGGGAACTGGGGCAGTATGGAGGTGACCGTCGGCCCTTCTTCGGGTCCGGTGACCAAGGAGTCGACATGCGCTATTCCGTGGCAATCCCCCAGGCCAACCACTTCGCCTCGCCGGATGCGCTGGCAGCCATGGCCAACGCCGTGGAAGACCTCGGTTTCGACGGCTTGTGGATCGCCGATCACATCCTGGTGCCGGTGGGCGAGGGGTACGTCCCCGAGCTCATGCATGAACCGTTGGCGCTGTTGCCATGGTTGGCGGCGCGCACCCAGCACATACGGCTCGGCATCAGCGTGCTGGTCCTGCCGTACCGCGACGCCACCTTTACCGCCAAGTACTTCGCCAGCCTCGACGCGCTGTGCGACGGGCGCCTCGAGTTGGGCGTTGGTGCCGGCTGGTTGGAGCGGGAGTTCGAGGCGGTATCGGTACCTTTCACCGAGCGGGGCCCGCGCACTGACGAGGCGCTGCGGGTGTTTCGCAATCTCTGGGACAACGAGACGTGCAGCTTCGAGGGCCGCTTCAAGAGCTACACCGACATGCGGATGTTTCCGAAAGCAGGCCCGTCACGACGGGGGCGCACCGTGCCCATCACCGTGGGCGGCAACTCCAAAGCAGCTATCCGCCGAGCCGCAGAGTTGGGCGATGGCTGGCATCCCATGGCCATGACCCCCGACAAGCTGGCTCAGCGGGTCCCGGACTACCACGCGCAATGCGAGCGGTTCGGGCGTACGCCGGGCCCGATCAACATCCGAGTCCAGGCCGGCGGACTGAAGCTTTCCGATGGACGACGCCTGCTCGCCGGCACCACCGAACAGCAAGCCCAGGACGTGCGGGACTATGCCGCTGCCGGCGCCAATGAGCTCATGCTCACCGCCACCGGGCGCACCGTACACGACCTCATCGACAACCTCCGCTCGTTCATGCGCGCTGTCGTGCCCCGTGTCTGAGGCGCTGGCCCCTGCGCTGTCCACGCTCATCAGGCCCTGCACGGTCACCAGCACGGTGAGCTGCGACGGCGAGGAGCACCGCATCCGCTGGCATCGCGGCGGTATGGTCCTCGAGGATCACGACGATCCGCTGGCCGACTTGGCGATGTGCATCCTGGGCGGATCGTGGCTGTCGTGCATCGCGGTGCTGAGCGTCATCCGCAGCCGCTTCGATCCCGTGGGCACCTGGCCGGTGTGGACCGGGCCCTTGCCACGCTCGGGTGGGCCGCAGCTGATGCAGAAAGCCTGGAACGACCTCGTGTCCGCCCGGCATTCGTCGGCCCCGGCCGAGGGGGACCGCTACCGCCTGCAGAGCGCCGAGGATCGGTGGGCCATGGCGGTGCTGAACCTGGTTGAACCGGCGCTTCGTTGGCGGTTGGCCCTTGATGCGGTGGTCGGCCGCTGCCGCCGTTCGAGCGCCGGGCCGCCCGATCCGTTCAACGCCGGCACGTTGCGACGGGGATTCAGCCGCCGTGACGGCCGGGGCCCGTTGGCGGAATCGATCATGTTCGCCTCGCTCGGCGCAGCGCCCGGCGCCAGCCTGGTGTGGCTCCTCGAATCCCACGGCGATCCCCGCAGTGCCGGTCAGCTCGCGGCGGGCAGGCGGGGGTTGTCGAAGCGGATGTGTTCGACGGTCTCGGCGTCGGTGTCCAAGATGGCGTAGGAAACCTGGGTGCGGGCGCTGACCTCACGGGACTCGCCGATGGAGCCGGGGTTGATGACCAACACGTTGCCGGCCCGCTCGGCCATGGGCACGTGCGTGTGACCCAACACCAGGAAGTCGGCGTCCACCTCCGCGCAGCGCTTGAACTTAGGGCTGCCTTCAACGAGGTAATCGTTGTACGGCTCGAACGGGCTCCCGTGCACCACCTTCAGCCGCTTCCCACCCACGACAACGTCAATGCTCCACGACAAGTTGCGCAGATACTCCACATTCGACTCGCGAATGTCTGGCCGGGCCAACGCCCGCACCCCTTGCGGACCGAGCAACACCGCTTCATGGTTGCCGAAGATGGAGCGAACCTGGTGCTCGCGCAACAGCTCGACGGTGTCGTTGCACATCCGGTACTCGTACACCGAATCGCCGGCGCAGATGATCTCGTCCACCACCGGGGCCATGGCTTCGATGGCGGCGCGAACCGCAACGTGGTTGCAGTGCGCGTCCGAGAACAGTCCGATCAACACCTGGCGTCCCCCGCCCGTTCGACAACCGAAGCGCCAACGGTAGCCGATCAACCGGACACCCCCCACGGGCGGCCCGCCTGCGGTATCGACCGCGCGATCCCGGCCAGGCCAGCGATCGTGCCGGACCGCGACCATGGCTCCTCCTCCACGTTTGATCGGATCGACGGCATCAGCCTCGCCGCCATGGTCCTGTGTGCGGTGGCCTTGGTCATGGGCAGATCGTGGCTCGGCCTTCGCCGCTTCATGGCCGACCACGGTCGTTTCGAGGACTGCCCGGCCGCGGCGGTACAGATCTGGGACCGCTATCCGGCCCACGCGGTGGCGTTGGATCTGGCCCCGCGGGCGGCGCAGCAGCTACCCCTGGGCGCCGAAAGCGACCGGTGGGCCTGAACCCGGCACGGCGGGCGTTGGCGGCTGGTCAGGGTGGCCTGTCGTTGATGCCCACCTGGCCGTGGTCGCGGAGAGCCTGGGCACGTTCATCCTCACTGGAGACCCCGATGATATGTTACGGCTCAACGCACGATTCGAGGTCTACTAACTCGAGGTCTACTAACTCTAAACCTGATGTGCTCACAACACGGACGGACAGCTCGTCGTGTCAGTGGGTGCGTCGGCGAGTGCCGCGGCGAAGTCCTCGACGCGTAAATAGGCATCGGGTCGAACGGTCCGCTGTGTTGGTGGGTGTCGATGGCGGCGCGCATCGGCTCGAAACCGTGACAGGACGGGCAATGGATCACGTCGCCGAAGCATGATCCAGCTCCCGAGAACCGCTCCGGCGACTGCGGCGGTCGCGGCAAGCAGTGCCAGCTCGACCGCGACGACGACGGTCATGAGCACCGGGGTGAGGCCGACCGCTTTGAGCAGACCGAGTTCAGCGGCCCGATCGAGGACCCGGGCGCTGATCAAGGTGGCCAGGACGAGCCCGACGGCGAACAGCAACGTGATGGCGAAGGTGCGCAGCACGATCGTGGTGGTGTGGTGCCGCTCGGATGCGTCGGCGAGGCCACCGTTACCTACCTTTAGACGGCTACGCCAGCCCGCCTGGCGTGGAAGGGATTGAACCGGCGTGGCTGATGGTTGCGTGACTGGCTTCAGGATGGGGCTGTGGATCCTGTGCGGGCGGTACGGATGTGGTCGCGGGCGTAGGCGACCACATCGCTGGGTTCCATGGCGGCGCCGGTGGCAGCGCACTGGTTGAACACGGTGTCCCCGAGCACTGCACGGAGGTGGGCGACGACGACGGGGAGGTCGCCAACCATGGTGTAGGCGGCGGGTTGGTGGGTGGTGGCGCCGTAGAGGCTGGCGGCGACCTGGGGCTGTTCGGCGCGGTCGAAGAACACGGCGAGGAGGGCCAACGCGATGGCGAGCTGGGGTTTGTTGCCGGCTTGGTGGAAGGAGTCGAG
>JANPEN010000139.1:0-9307 GCA_031422955.1 Acidimicrobiia bacterium | reverse complement strand
CTGGGGCAAGTAGTTCGCTCGGCTCGCTAGCATTAGTTGTTCGGGGGCTGCGCCCCCCTCCCCGCCCCCGCCGGCGCTGAGGCGTTTCCCCCGTCCCCGCCCGGCTCGCTCGCGCTCACTCGGGCGGGCTAGCTTTGTCCGTCCCGTGCACCCTGGAGGTCACATGTCGAAGAAGACGTCGAAGCGCAAGACCAACGCCCGTCGCAAGAAGGCCAACCACGGCGTCAAGCCCAACGCCGGTCGCTGAGCCACACCCGGCCGGCACCTAAAACCGAAGCACACTCAGCCGTCGGGGCTGCCCGCAATGACCAGTCCGATGCGTTTCCGGCTCAAGATTTCATCGAGTTCGGCGCCACCGTCGTCACCCCCTACGGCCAAGGGCGGATCACCTGAGCGGTCAGCGGCCACTGGTCACAAAAGCCAGCGGTGGCATCGGCGCCGGCATCCCCCCACTACTGCAGGGCCAAGGCGGCCCTGGCCCTGGCGGCGGGGTCGCGTCGGGGCCGGCCGGCCACCTCGATGACCACGTGATCCAACATGCCTTCCGGTATGGCGCTGCGGCCGGGCAGGTCGGCGGCGATGGGACTGAGAGGCTGAGCGCCTACGCAGAATGGATCGAAGCCGTAGGTAAACGGAGTGGTCCGGGGCACTCGGCCCTGGCCCACCGGCACGTCGCCGTACCACAGGGCCACATCACCCGCAGTTCCCTCGGCCGGAGTGAAGGTCATGCGGGCCAGCACCGGGCCCACCGGCAGGTCGACCTCGGCGGCCACCACGAACTCTTTGGTGCCCAACAGGTTATGGACATAACGCAGGCGTCGACCCTTCACATACAACGCGTACCCGCCGGTATGGCCACCGTGGCAGACAATGACCCCATCGGTTGGTCCCTCGAAAGGCACCTCGAGGGCAGCCAGCACCTGAAAGGCCCGGCCCCGCAGGTTGGGAGCCATGGCCTCCGGTATGGAGGAAATGCCAGGGTGGTAAACGTAACGCTGGCGCTCGAAGCGCCGGTCGCCGTGACGCCCCGGTTGGTTGTTGAGAGGCAGAACTTGGTGGCGTTGCGCTTCCTGCCACCAAAGCGCCTGCAGTTCGGCCAGCTTGTCGGGATGCCGAGCGGCAAGGTCGTGGCACTCGGAGAAATCCTCGGCCACGTGGTAAAGCTCCCACACATCGGCCTCGAAGGGGCGAGTGGCGTCGCTACCGTCGTAGACGATAGCCGCCGGCGGGTGGTACACCACCGCCTTCCAGCCGTCGTGATACAACGCCCTCGAGCCGAGCATCTCGTAGTACTGGGTGGTATGGGGCGAGGCCAGCGCGCTATCGCCCAGCGTGGCCGCGAAGCTGACCCCGTGGAAGGGGGCCTGGTCCACCCCCTCGATTCGGGCCGGCGCCTCGATCCCCAACAAGGCCAAGATGGTGGGGGTCACATCGACCGCGTGCACATACTGATGGCGGGTTTGCCCGGGACGACCAAAGCGGGCGGGCCAGTGCACGATCAACGGATCACAGACCCCGCCCTCGTGGGTGTCTCGCTTGAAGCGCTTGAGGGGCGTGTTGCCCGCCCATGCCCACCCCCACGGGTAATGATTGCTGGCCCTGGGGGTGCCCAGATCGCCGATACGAGCCAGGTTCTCTTCCAGGCTTTCCGGCACGAAGTTGAAGAAATACATTTCGTTGAAGGAACCACCGGCCCCGCCCTCCGCGGAGGCGCCGTTGTCGCTCATAAGCACCACCAGGGTGTTGTCGCTTTCCCCCAGATCATCAATGAAGGACAACAAGCGACCGATGTGGTGATCGGTGTGGGTCAAGAAGCCGGCGTATACCTCCATCATGGCCGCGTAGAGCCGCCGCTCGTCTTCGGACAACGAGTCCCAAGCCGGCACCCAAGAGGGCCGTTCGGACAGCTCGGTGCCCGCCGGCAACAGCCCCGAGGCCTGCTGGCGGACGAAAACCTGCTCACGCCAGCGGTCCCAACCGACGTCGAAATGCCCCCGGTATGGCTCTATGAACGAAGGTGGGGCCTGATGGGGCGCGTGACAGGCCCCTGGCGTGAGATAGAGGAAAAAGGGCTTGTCGGGGTCGAAGGCCCGGAGATCCTTGAGATAGCCGATCGAGCGGTCGACCAGGTCCTCGGTGAGGTGGTAGCCCTCCTCGGGACTGCGGGAAGGGACCACCTGATGGCTGTCGTGCACCAGGTCGGGGTGGTACTGGTCGGTCTCGCCGGCCAGAAAGCCATAAAAGCGCTCGAAACCTTTGCGCAGCGGCCAATGGTCCCGAGTGCCACCCATAGCCATCTCGTGGCCAGGGGCCAGATGCCACTTGCCCACCGCGTAGGTGGCGTAATGCTCACCCAGCAAGATCTGGGACAACAACCCGTGTTCGGGTGGGATGGTGGCGTCGTAGCCGGGAAAGCCGGAGGAGAACTCCACAATGCGGCCCATGCCCGACGCGTGGTGGTTGCGACCGGTCAGCAATGCCGCCCGGGTGGGCGAGCACAACGCGGTGGTATGGAAGTTGGCGTAGCGTAAGCCCTGGGCCGCCAGCCGGTCGAAGGTGGGGGTGGCGATGTCGGATCCGTAGCAGCCGAACTGGGCGTAGCCCACGTCGTCGAGCAGGATCACCACCACGTTGGGGGCGCCCTCGGGCCCGCGGGGCCGGGGCGGCCACCACGCCTGGGATTGCTCCAGTGTCGGCCCGATCACACCTTCGAACTGCTTCGCCACTGCCGGCCCCTTTCTCCGCAGCGACCCTATCGCCACCGGTGGGTCCGCTTCCGCCCTACCATCTTGGAGGGACGGACTAGTCCGACACCGAGGTCAGCTGCTCCCGGCTGGGGGCCTGATCGCGCAGGTCCACGCTTCGATCTTCGCCGGTTTGGTCTGCGCCGGTCCGGCTTGTGCCCGGCCGTCCTTTCCACCAGCGCTCGACCCGAGCCATGGCCGCCAAGGCGACCACCGCGTACAGATAGCCCAGCAATACATCGAACACGTAGTGCTCGCCAGAGATGACCAGCGAGACACCCATCAGCAACGGGTAGCCGAACAGCAACGGCCACCAGCGCCGCCGCACCCTTGTCGCCAGCCACAGCGCGGTAAGGGTGGACCAGCCCGCGTGCAGCGAGGGCAGCGCCGCCACCGCATTGCCGATACGGGCGCCGTAATGGACAAGGGCGTCGGCGGTTTGCAACCCGAAGGCCTCCAAACCTCGCAACCCGACGCGCTCGATCGGACCGATCAGACCCAGGTCAGAGGCCATCCACGGCGGCGCCGCGGGGGCCAGGATGTAGGTGGCCAGGCCCATGGCGGTGAGCAGGAACAAGGCGTTGCGGTAGCCACGGAACTGCGCCCTTCGAACGCTCCACAGCACCCCCAGCACGGCGAAGGGGACCACGAAGTGGGAGAGATAGACCAACGCCACTGGCACTTCCCACCAGCGAACGGAGCCGCCGTAGGGGCCGAGCTGCTGCTGGGCGACCACCGTGGGGATGTGCCCGAATCCGAGGACGCGCTCGATAGAGACGACCGAGGAGATCTGCACCGGCATACCCAGCGTGTCCGCTACCCCTCGGGACAGGTCGTAGCCGGCCAAGATTGCCCCGATAGGCAGCCAGTCCGCAACGATGCGCAGTGGGCCCCCGCCTGGTCGACCGGTGGTCGTGATGAGCAGCGCGCCCGCCACCCAACCCAGCACCTGAAGGCGCTCGAGGGGCACCCCGTAGCGCTTCCAGCAGAAGGCCACCACGACCAGGTACGCCACCAGACATCCGGCGCGCAGGAGGGCCGAGGCGGAGGCCATGTCCCGAGGTCGGCGCCGAGCGAGCTTGTCCATTCCAGAAACCACCGTGCTGCAGAAACGGCTCTGCGCCGAAGAACCGTCGTGTCGATGTTGAACGTGTCGATGTTGAACGTGGGGAGTACGCCAGGCTAGATCCCCGTGAACGATGGATCCTGGCGCCAACGCCAACACCGGGTTGGCGGTAACCGATTTCATGCTCGCCCCTTTACTCGCCTGGCGTGCCAACATCTGCACAATGACGCCGAGCCGACCCCCAGAAGACGGCAGCCACCCCATTGACTGGGAGCACTTGCGACGCGCCGCCGTGCAGGTCGCCACCCGGGCCTACGCCCCGTACTCCCGCTTTCCCGTGGGCGCGGCCGGGCTCACCACCAGCGGGGCCACCGTGGTGGGTTGCAACGTGGAGAACGCCTCCTACGGGCTCAGCTTGTGCGCTGAGTGCGCGCTGATCGCCAACCTGGTCAGCACCGGCGGGGGGCGGCTGTTGGCCGTTGCCTGTCGCCACGGCGACGGCGGGCTGTTGGTCCCGTGTGGACGTTGTCGACAGTTGTTGCACGAGTTCGGGGGTCCTGAGCTGCTGGTGGATGCCCCCCGGGGTCCCCGACCGTTGGCTGAGTTGCTGGTGGACGCCTTCGGCCCCGACGATCTGGAACGACCATGAGCGACACCAGCCCGGCACCGATCGAGGCGGTCGAGGTCATCCGCACCAAGCGAGACGGCGGCGAATTGAGCGACACCCAGATCCGGTGGTTCATCAACGCCTACACCCACGGGGCACTGGCCCACGAGCAGGCTTCCGCGCTGACCATGGCCATCTTCTGGCGGGGGATGACCCCGGCCGAGCTGTCCAGTTGGACCGCGGCCATGATCGAGTCGGGCGAACGCCTCGATCTGTCCTCGCTGCGGCGGCCCACGGTCGACAAACACTCCACGGGAGGGGTGGGCGACAAGATCTCCCTGGTGCTGTGCCCGCTGGTGGCTGCCTGTGGGGCCGACGTCCCCCAGCTGTCGGGCCGAGGACTGGGCCACACCGGAGGCACCTTGGACAAGATGGAGGCCATCCGCGGCTGGCAGGCCACTTTGGACAACGCCCAAATCCTGGCCCAGCTGCGCGAGGTCGGCGCGGTCATCTGCGCGGCCGGAGCCGGCCTGGCTCCCGCTGATCGCAAGCTCTACGCCCTGCGAGACGTCACTGCCACTGTTGAGTCCATTCCGCTCATCGCCAGCTCGATCATGTCCAAGAAAATCGCCGAGGGCACCGCCGCCCTGGTTCTGGACGTGAAGTTCGGCTCAGGGGCGTTCCTCACCGACCCCGAGCAGGGACGCCGGCTGGCCCGCACCATGGTGGGGTTGGGCCGCGACCACGGGGTGGTCACCTCGGCCCTGCTCACCGCCATGGACAGCCCCCTGGGACGCGCCGCCGGCAACGCCCTGGAGGTCCAGGAGGCGCTCGATTGCCTGGCCGGCGGAGGCCCGCCCGACGTGGTGGCCCTCACCCTGGCCCTGGCCAGGGAGATGTTGCAGCTGGCCGGACTGGCCGGCGGGCCCGACCCGGCAGACGTGTTGGCCAGTGGCGGGGCCATGGACCGCTGGCGTCAGATAGTGGCCGCGCAACGTGGCGACCCCGAAGCGGCGCTCCCCCAGGCAATTGAACGTGAGGTGCTGGTGGCTCACTCCGACGGTTTCCTGACCCGTCTGGACGCGCGGGCCGTTGGGGTGGCGGCCTGGCGCCTGGGGGCGGGGCGAGCCCGCCAGGAGGATCCCGTTTCTGCCACGGCCGGGGTGGTCTGCCTGGTCAAGCCGGGGGATCGGGTACGGCGGGGCCAACCCCTGCTGGAGCTCCACCTCGACGACACCACCCGGCTGGCCGGAGCCAAAGCAGCCCTGCACGATGCCTACACCATTGGCACCCAGGCCGAGGCCGAAGCGGCCGCGGCCGCCCCGCTCATCCTGGAACGGATCGGCTGATCCGATAGGCGCTTCGCCGCCGACGCGGTTGGTCATCCTGGGCGAGGGCACTACAAGCTGCATCTTCTCGGGCCGATTCGGTGTCGATTCGTTCCGAATGGGCCAGCACCGAACCCCTGGAGCGGGCCGATTCCACACCCTGGGTGGCAGCAAGGAAGGACGTCTATGGTCTAGGGCCCGCTTCTGGACCCCTTCGTCCCGACCGGCGATTAGGCGGCCTGGACGGCCTGGACGAGCTGATCGGCCTGGACGCTCAGACCGTCCCGCAGTGTCTGCCAGAAGGCGACGGCAGCGGCGGCCATGGCCGCCGCGTAGGCGGCGCCGGGGCCATCCATAGAGGCGGACAGCTCGTGGCTCAGCGCCTGCCAGGCCTCGGCGTGATCTTCGGCCACATGGGCCAGCTCAGCAGGCTCCAACTCTGCTGCGAAGGCCACCTTGAGCAGGCCGATGTCACGCAGCTCCATGCGCTCCCGGCTGGGACTACGCATCCAGCGCAACAGCTCACGGCGGCCGGCCTCGGTGATGGAATAGCTCAGCCGCCGGCGGCCGGTGCCCTCCTGCACCTCAAGCAGCAGCGCCGAGCGGGCCAACCGGGCGGCCTCGTCATAGATCTGGGAGTGGGGCACCTCCCATAAGGACCCGATATATCGGGCCAGAACCCGCTTCAGTTCATAGGGCGAGCAGGGACCGGCCTTGGAGACCGCACCGAGCAGGGCATAGGACGTGGCGGTGAGTCTTGGAGGTGTTGCGCTCACACTGAAACAGTACGAATGACCCGTACCATGTTGGCATGGGACCCCTGACTCATTCGCAGCTGCGGCGAGCCCCGAAAGTTGTGCTCCACGATCATCTCGATGGTGGTCTTCGGCCCCAGACCATCCTCGAGTTGGCCAGCGAAATAGGCCATGACCTGCCCGAGAAATCCGTCGAGGATCTCTCTAACTGGTTTCATACCGGAGCCTCACGACGGTACTTGCCGCTTTATTTGGAGACTTTCGAACATACCGTCGCGGTAATGCAGAATGAGAATTCCCTCATTCGGGTGGCGCGCGAATGCGCCGAGGACCTCGCCGCTGACGGAGTTGTCTACGCCGAGGTCCGCTTCGCCCCGGAGCTGCACCTGCGGGGTGAGTTGAGCTTGGACCAGGTGGTGGAAGCGGTGCAGGAGGGATTTCGCCAGGGCCAAGCGGCCAGCGGCGAGACGCTCACCATGGGCACGCTGCTCACGGCCATGCGCCACCAGGCCCGTAGTTCTGAGATCGCCGAGCTGGCTCTGCGTCATCGCGACCTGGGGGTGGTCGGCTTCGACATCGCCGGCGCCGAGGCGGGCTTTCCCCCTTCCCGCCATCTCGATGCGTTCGAGGCCATGCATCGCGGCAACGGTCACGTCACCATCCACGCCGGCGAGGCCTTCGGCCTGCCTTCTATCTGGGAGGCCATCCAGTTCTGCGGGGCCGAACGCCTTGGCCACGGTGTGCGCATCAGCGACGACATCACCGCCGCCGGCGACGGCAGCTACCACCTCGGCCGGTTGGCCAGCGTCGTGCGCGACCGGCGCATCCCGCTGGAGCTGTGTCCCTCCTCCAACGTTCACACCGGCGCGGTGGCCTCCATCGCTGACCATCCCATCGGCCTGCTCATGAAGTTGCGCTTCCGGGTAACGGTCAACACCGACAACCGGCTTATGTCCAACACCACCATGACCAACGAGTTCGCCGTGTTGGCCGACGCCTTTGGCCTGGGCTGGGACGACGTCGAGTGGCTCACCATCAACGCCATGAAGAGCTCCTTTTGGCCCTTCGATGAGCGCCTGACCATTATCAATGAGCAGATCAAGCCCGGTTTTGCCGCCCTGCGAGCCGACGCTGAAGCCCACGCCGAGACCGAAGCGGCGGCCAGGGCACTCGCCCGAGCCACGCTCGGCGCAGCGTTGCTGACACCGTCACCCGCCCCAGCCGAGCTCCCCAAGCTCCGCTTCCAACGGCCAATCCTGCCTTCCCTTGGCCAGATCGCCCCCTACTTCGCCGAAGCGGAACGGATCCGCTGGTATAGCAACAACGGCCCCTGCCATGAGCAGCTGACCGAACGGATCGAGCGCTACGTGGGAGCCGGGGTGCACGCCGTGCCGGTGGGGAACTGCACGTTAGGCCTCATGGCCGTGCTGGATACGACCCGTCCTGCGGGGGCATCTGCGCCGGTGGTGAACGGCCCGCGGCCGCTGGTGGTGACCCCGTCCTACACGTTCGTGGCGGCCGCCTCGGCCATCTTGTGGGCGGGCTTCGAGCCCCTCTTCGTCGACGTCGATCCGCTGACCTGGCAGCTGACCCCCGAGGTGGTGGCCGAAGCGCTCGACGCCCACCCAGGCCGGGTGGCGGCGGTGTTGGCCACCTCGACCTTCGGCTGTGCGGTACCCGATGACGTGTACCGGCAATGGGCGGCGGCATGCTCAGCTCACGACGTTGCCCTCATCATCGACTCAGCCGCCGGTTTCGGGGCCAGGGATGACCTCGGTCGCCTCATCGGCGGGCGAGGCGTGGCCGAGGTGTTCTCCTTCCATGCCACCAAACCCTTCGCCATGGGCGAGGGCGGTGTCATCACTACCACCGACGCCGCCTTGGCCCAGCGGTTACGTCAGCTGATCAACTTCGGATTCGACGACAGCCACCAGGTGGTCCTGCCCGGCGGCTTCAACGCCAAACTCGATGAGTTGCACGCGGCGGTGGGGTTGAGCGTGCTCGACGGCTACGAAGCCATCCTGGAAGCCCGTCGAGCCTCGGCCAAGGTCGTCACCAGCGCGCTTGTTTCGCTTGGCTACACGTTCCAGCCGTTGTGCGAGAACGCCACCTGGCAGCACATCGCCACCCAAGCGCCGGCCGAGCTTGATCGAGACCGTTTCCTAGCCCTGGCCGCGGCCAGCGGGGTTGAGGTGCGGACCTACTTCGACATTCCCCTCCACGCCCACCCCGCCTACGCCCACCTCGCCCGCCATGGCTCTCTAGCTGTCACCGAGCGGCTGGCCGGCCATGCCCTGTCCCTACCCATGGCCAACGATCTCGACGGGGCGGACCTAGAGCGCATCGTTGCCCTCGCCAGCGCGGCCGCGCCTGCATGAACAGCGCGGCCGCGCCTTCATGACCAGCGCGACCGCGCCGATAACGCCTTGGTGGCCCCCAAACACCGAACCGATACCGTCGTTCGTGCCCCGGTGACCTGGGTGGTCGATGCCCGGTTCGCATCGGTTCGGGGCCTGGCCGGCCTGATCGAGGCGCTGGGATCCACGCTCGGAGAACGGGACCTGCTGGTGGTGGTGGACCCGCCGGCGGGCCAGCCGAACGTCCCGATACGATCCGTTGGCCGGATCGGGAACCGGTTCCGGCGCCAGCACCACCACGACGCCATCCTCGATCAGCTCCACCAAGCCCGACCGGCTGACGTGATTGTTGTCATCGACGCCACCGTCGCCCTGGCCACCCCGGCCAGCCTGGATGAGCTGGTCCGGACTCTGCAACGGGCGGGGGCCGATGCGGCCGTCGCCTGCAGC
>JANPEN010000138.1:0-5261 GCA_031422955.1 Acidimicrobiia bacterium | reverse complement strand
AATGACCACGTGCATGGTTGCACCATCCGTGTCGAGATCGACGTCGCCCGTGCTGGCTTTCCCCGGCCCCAGCTCGCCCCCTCGTTACCCACGCCCCCCGGGCCCGGTTAGCGGCCAGGGTGACCGCGCCTCGCGAGTCGGTCAGCAGCACGGCGCTCGACCTGATCGCGGTGGTGGCGGCTGTGGATGGGGTCCATCCTGTGGGGCGTAGCGGGCGGCGCGTACACGTAGCACGCAGTTGGTTGGCGGGGTGGGCTCGGCAGGGCAGCACGGGTCACCCAATGGACCGTGCCGACCGCGCAACGCAGTACTTGGCGCGGGTTCTGGCCGCTCGGCCGCTCAGCTCGGCAGCGGGCCCTGACCGAAGGGGGCGACGTAGGGGAGGTAGCCGCGGCTGCGAGCTTCGGCCTCGACTCGGGGCAGATCCCACCAGGGGGCGTAGTCGAGCGAGAAGATGGGCTTGCCGGCGGCCTGGTGGTAGGCCAGCTCACCGATCTTTTGGTCGCGGTAGAAATCGTCGCGGGGCTGATCTCCAGCGATCCACCACAGCCCCTCGATGACGGTGCCATCGGTGCAGTCCATGTAGTTGGGAATGGTCCAGAACAGATCGAGCGCGTTGTTGATCACGAGCTTGAAGTCAGGGTTGCGGGATCGGGCGTGCTCGGCCAGGGCGCACACCGTGATGGCGGCGTGCAGCTTGTTGTACCAGGCCGGACCACCAGGGAACCCCGGCATCCAGTAGGCGTCGACCACGTCGAGGAAGGCGCCGTCGAAGCCCTGATCGATGATCCGATCGAGGGTGGCGTGCAGCGTGGCCTGCCAGTCCCCGTTCCACAGCTCGGCGTAGACGTTGTTGGAGAAGTACGGGTTTTGGCCTATCACCCAGGCCGGCGGGTTGGTTTCCCACTCCGGTTGCCAGTACCACTCCGAACGTTGGGCCTCGCCCACCGCCATGTAGGCCAAGACCCACTTCGACAGCTTGCCGGCCTCGATCTCGTCCCTGGTCCATTCGGCGCCGGTGTGACCGTTGTGCCGCCCGATCACCACCATGTCTCGCACTGAACCCCGGATGGGGGCGATGCCGCTGGCGTCGAAGTTGCTGTTGTTGATGCCCCAGGAGCCGACCTCGTTCCAGGCCGGACGAGGAGCGTAGGGCACGGCTGCTCCCACTGGGGTGGGCACGCTGGCCACCGTGGCCAGCGAGCCGCCGCTGGCTAGCGCGGCAGCTGCCAACACCGCTCGCGTTTTTTTGCTCCTGAAACCGCTCACTCCGCCTCCCGCTGTGACATTGTGTCGGTAACGTTACCAATTCGGGTCGAATGTGACGACCGAGCCGCGTTAGTAACCGCCGCCGGCGAGGCGGATCATCGCCGGCTCAAGGCTGCGGACCCTCGGTAGTGTGGTTGCGCTCGTGTGTTCGACAGTACGTTTCGACAGTTATATTTCGACAGTACGTTCGGTGAAGGGACGGTTTCTCATGGCGTTGTTCGGTCACGCAAAGTTGGGCTTGCCCACCGCGGAGGAGGCCCTGCCCGGCCGTTCCCAGACCATGCCGGTGCCGGCCTCGCATACGGTTTTGCACCACTCGCTGACCCCACCGTGGCCACAGGGCATGGAGGTCGCCTATTTCGGGCTGGGCTGCTTCTGGGGTGCGGAGCGCAAGTTCTGGCAGGTTCCGGGGGTTTACACCACCGCGGTGGGTTACCAGTCCGGTCACTCCCCGAACCCGACTTATCAGGAAGTGTGCTCGGGCCGTACCGGTCATTCGGAAACGGTGCTGGTGGTCTTCGACCCGGCCCAGGTCTCCTACGAAGCGCTGCTGGCGGTGTTCTGGGAAAGCCACGACCCCACCCAAGGCATGCGCCAGGGCAACGATGTGGGCACCCAGTACCGATCGGGCATCTATGCCACCACCCCGGCCCAACGGGAGGCGGCGGTGCGTTCGGCTCAGGTATTCGGAGCCCGCTTGGCCCAGGCGGGACTGGGTGAAATCACCACGGAGATCCTCGACGAGCCGACCTTCTACTACGCCGAGGATTACCACCAGCAGTACCTCGACAAGGTGCCCAACGGCTATTGCGGACTTGGCGGCACCGGCGTGAGCTGCCCGGTCGGCTTGCTCATCGGGGACTGAGGGCCCGCCCCGCGGCGGGTCGTTCGGGGGGCTGAGGCCCTGGCAGTACGCTGGTGGGGCCTATGAACGCGCCCTCAGATCACCCCGGCCCGCCCGCCTCGTCAGGGGGTCAGCCCTATCCCCAGGTGGCCTCCCGGGCGGACTATCCCGCCATCGAGCGCGCCATCCTGGCCCGCTGGGAGCAGGAGGACACCTTCGCCCGCTCGGTCGAGAACCGGCCAGAATCGGACTCCTATCTGTTCTACGACGGGCCACCCTTCGCCAACGGCCTGCCCCACTACGGCCACTTGCTGACCGGTTACGTCAAAGACGTGGTGCCTCGTTACCAAACGATGCGGGGTCGCCGGGTCGAGCGGCGCTTCGGGTGGGACTGCCACGGGCTCCCGGCCGAGATGGAGTCCGAGAAGGAGCTGGGCGTCTCCGGGCGGCGCAACATCATCGACTTCGGCATCGACAACTTCAACCAGCACTGCCGCAGCTCGGTGCTGCGCTACACGCAGCAGTGGCGCGACTACGTCACCCGCCAGGCCCGCTGGGTGGACTTCGAAGAGGACTACAAGACCATGGACGTCTCCTACATGGAGAGCGTGCTGTGGGCGTTCAAGCAGCTTTACGCCAAGGGCCTGGTCTACGAGGCGCACCGGGTGATGCCCTACAGCTGGGGGGCCCAGACGCCGCTTTCGAACTTCGAGATCCGCCTCGACGACGCCACCCGGCCCCGCCAAGATCCCGCCCTCACCGTGTTGTTCACCCTCGACCCCCTGCCGGGAGATCCTGGGGTCCTGAAGGTGATGGCCTGGACGACCACCCCGTGGACCCTGCCCTCCCACTTGGCTTTGGCGGTGGGCGCTGAGCTGGATTACGCCGTGTACCGCGAGCCGGACGGGAACCATTACGTGTTGGGAGCCCAGACGGTGGGCTCCTACGAACGCGAGCTGGCCGACGCCGAGCTGGTCGACACCATCAAAGGCGCCGACCTGGTCGGGCGCACCTACCAGCCGCTGTTCGACTACTTCGCGGATCACAAGGAACGGGGCGCTTTCCGGATCCTGGCCGCGGACTTCGTGGACATGAGCGAGGGGGTGGGCGTGGTCCACATGGCCCCCGGTTTCGGCGAGGACGACCAGCGGGTGTGCGAGGCCAATGGCATTGAGCTGGTGGTTCCGGTCGACGATGAGGGCCGTTTCACCGCTGAGGTGCGCGACTTCGCCGGCATGAACGTGTTCGAGGCCAACACGCCCATCACCCGCCGTCTGCGCGAGGAAGGCAAGCTGGTCAGGGCGGACAGCTACACCCACAACTACCCCCATTGCTGGCGTACCGACACCCCTATCATCTACAAGGCGGTGACCAGCTGGTATGTCGAGGTAACGGCCTTTCGTGATCGGCTCGTGGAGCTCAACGAGGAGATCAACTGGATCCCCGGTCACGTGCAGGACGGGGCCTTCGGTAAGTGGCTGGAAGGCGCTCGGGACTGGTCGATCTCCCGCAACCGGTTCTGGGGGGCGCCCATCCCCATCTGGCGCAGCGACGACCCCGCCTACCCCCGTATTGATGTCTATGGCTCCATCGCCGAGCTGGAGGCGGACTTCGGTGTGCCCGTCACCGACCTGCACCGGCCCTTCATCGACGAGCTGGTGCGACCCAACCCCGACGATCCCACCGGCGCCTCCATGATGCGCAGGGTGCCTGAGGTGCTGGACTGCTGGTTCGAGTCGGGCTCCATGCCCTTCGCCCAGTCCCACTACCCCTTCGAGAACAAGGAGTGGGTCGAAGAGCACACCGCCGATTTCATTGTCGAGTACATCGCCCAGACCCGGGGCTGGTTCTACACCATGCATGTGCTGTCCGTGGCGCTGTTCGACCGGCCCGCCTTCCGCAACTGCATCTGTCACGGCGTGGTCCTCGACGAGGACGGTCGCAAGCTGTCCAAGCGGCTGCGCAACTACCCCGACCCCGAGGAGATCTTCGAGACGATCGGTTCCGACGCGCTGCGGTGGTTCCTGATCTCCTCGCCCATCCTGCGCGGCCTGGACCTGCGTATCGACCGCGAGGGGTCCGCCATTGGCGAGGTGGTGCGCCTGGTTCTCAACCCGATCTGGAACACCTGGTCCTTCTTCACCCTCTACGCCAACGTCGACGGTTACCAGGCGGTGTGGCGCACCGATTCCACCCACCTGCTCGACCGGTACGTGTTGGCCAAGACCCGCTCGCTGGTCGTGGCGGTGACCCGGCGGTTGGACGATTACGACCTGGCCGGGGCCTGTGCGGAGGTGGCTGGTTTCCTCGACGCGCTCAACAACTGGTACATCCGTCGTTCCCGTCCCCGCTTCTGGGGGACGGAGCTGGATCGTGAGGCCTTCGACACGCTCTACACCGTGCTGCACACTCTCACCCGGGTGGTGGCGCCCCTGCTGCCCTTGCTCAGCGAGGAGGTCTACACCGGTCTGACCGGCACCGGCACCGGCACCGGCAACGGATCGGTGCATCTGACCGACTGGCCCGACCCCTCCGAGCTGCCCGCCGACGACGAGCTGGTGGCCCGCATGGACCGGGTTCGCGAGGTCTGCTCGGCCGGGTTGTCCTTGCGGGAGGCCCGTAACCTGCGGGTGCGCCAGCCCCTGCCAGCGGTGACGGTGGCCGGCCGGCAAGCAGCCGATTTGGCGGCCTATGCCGAGCTGATCGCTGACGAGCTCAACGTGAAACAGGTGCTTTTCTCCGACGATCTCACCGCCTACGGGCAGTTCGTGTTGCGTCCCAACGGCCGGGTGCTGGGCCCCAAGCTGGGTGGCGACGTGCAAGAGGTCATCCGGGCGGCCAAGGAGGGCCACTGGGAGCTGGGGGTCGACGGCACCGTGGCGGTGGCCGGCCACACTCTGGATGCCGGTGAGTTCGAGCTGGCCCTCACCGCCCCCGAGGGAGAGGCCACCTTGGCCTTGCGGGGCAACGACATGGTGGTCAACCTCGACGTTGAGGTGACCGACGAGCTGCGGGCGGAGGGCGCGGCCCGCGACCTGATCCGCTTGGTGCAACAAGCTCGCAAGGACGCCGATCTGGCCGTGACGGACCGCATCGAGCTGGTCCTGCAGGTCCCGGCCGGCGTCGCCGCCGCCATCGCCACCCACCG
>JANPEN010000137.1:0-10971 GCA_031422955.1 Acidimicrobiia bacterium | reverse complement strand
TGGGCCCGTTCCGAGCCGCCGATGCCCACCGGCACGATGGGAACGCCCGTGCGCAGGGCCAGGAAGGCGGGCCCGGCGAACAACTCGTGCAGCACCGGTCCCAACTGGCGGGTGCCCTCCGGGTAAAGCACGAGGGGTTGGCCGGCTTCCAGCACCGTCTGGCAGCGACGCAAGGCGTCACGGTCCACCGTGCCGCGTGACACGGGGAAAGCACCCAACGCGGAGATGAACCAGCCCAGCGCTCGATGCGACCACAGGCCGTCTTTGCCCATGAAACGCAAGCGCCGGCGGGTCACCGCCGCCACCATGGGGGTATCCAGGTTGGAGCGATGCACCGGGGCCAAGATGAACCCGCCCCGAGCGGGTACGTGGTGGCGGCCGATCACCTCCATGCGAAACCACAGGTAGCAGAACCCGGCCAGCCCGGCCCGAACCACGCCATACAGCAGCCGAGCTCGACGACTGGGCCGCTCCAGGTTCCAGGCCAGGTCGTGCTGGCTGGCGCCGGCCGGGCCGGGGCTGGATTCGCTCACGGCTGCGTCTCCCCTGGGTTGGTTCCACACCGGTCCTTCCAGAGCCCCGCGATGACGTCGACCACCTGCTCGACACCTAACGCGGTGGTGTCGACGGTAACGGCGTCGACCGCGTTGGTGAGTGGGGCGGTCTCCCTGGTCGAATCCAATTGGTCCCTGCGGGCCAGATCGGCGGCCACCGCGGCCTGGTCGGGCCCCACCGTGCCTTCCGCTACCCGGCGCAAGGATCGAGCTTGCGGCGAGGCGGTCAGATACACCTTCAGCGTCGCGTCGGGTGCGACCACGGTACCGATGTCACGTCCCTCCAGCACGCCGCCGCGGTGCTTTGCGATCCACGCCCGTTGCTGGTCGACCAGGGCGGTCCGCACCGCCGGGTTGGCCGCCACCGCGGATACCGCGGCGGTCACCGCCCCCTGGCGGATCTCCGCGCTCACATCGACGCCGTCGATGGCGACGGTGGTATCGCTCAAATCCAGCCGGCAGCGTTCAGCCAGCGTTGCAATGGCGGCGCCGGTGGTGGTGTCGGCGGGGTCCAGCCCGGCCCGCAGGGCCGCCGCGGTGACCGCCCGATACATGGCCCCGGTGTCGAGGTAGGCCAGGCCCAGGCGGCGGGCCAAGGCGCGGGCCACCGTAGATTTGCCCGATCCGGCCGGTCCATCGATGGCAAGCACCCCCATTACGGGATCCGAACCTACAGCCCCGCTCCGGCCCCGCGAACTTCACCGTGGTCGCCTAGCACCGAATCGAGGACGATTCGCTGTGCGATCCCACCGAAACGCACCGAATCGACGACGATTCGTTCCGAGCGGGCCCGCGGGTTAGTCCAGGGCGTTCCGGCTGGTCAGGGGTGCAGGGTGGCAAACACGTCCCAGAAACGGGGGAAGGTCTTGGCCACGCAATCAGGATCAGCGATGCCCACGCCGGGAACCCGCAGCCCGATCAGCGAAAAGGCCATAGCCAGGCGATGATCGTCGTAGGTGGACACCACCCCACCGTGCAGGCTGGCCACCGAGGGGCGTACCGACAGCCCATCGGCCTCCTCCGAAGCGTCCGCCCCCAGGCGGCGCAGCTCGCGGACCACCGCACCGATGCGATCTGATTCCTTGCCCCTGATGAAACCGATACCGGTGAGGCGACTGGGTGTGGTGGCGAACGGGGCGAGCACAGCCAGAGTCGGCGCGGTGTCAGACAGTTGGGCGAAATCGGCCTCGATCCCCTGCAGCGTGCCCGGTGGCGGGCCGATGACCTCTGTCCAGTCAACGCCCCGACGCACCGTGCAACCCATAGCCGCCAGCACGTCGGCGAAGGCGGCGTCACCTTGGGTGGTGGTGGTACCCAGCCCCTGCACCCGGACCCGGCCTCCGCACAGGGCGGCGGCGGCGAAAAAGTAGGAGGCGGCCGAGGCGTCGGCTTCGATGCGCTGGTCAGCGGCCTGGTAGCGCCCGGCGGGGACCACCACCTCGTCCGATCCGACCAGGGCCGAGGCCCCGAAGTCGGCCATGACCCTGGCAGTGATGGCCAGGTAGGGGGCGCTCACCAAGACCGTGGTGAGCCGGATGCGTAAACCGTTCCGGTGTAGGGGGGCGACCATCATGAGACCGGAGATGAACTGGCTGGACACGTCCCCGGCGATGTCCACGGAAGGGACCGAGCCGGTCTCTGCCGTCGGGCCTGGACCTGCGGCAGGCCCGACCGACACCTCCACCGGCAGCCGCTCCCCCTCGGCCGCTTCGACCCGTACACCCAGTTGGCGCAGAGCGGCGAAAAGCGGGCCGAACGGTCGGCCTCGCAGCTGTTCGGCTCCGTCCAGGCGGTACGGGCCTGGCCCCAACGCCAGCAAGGGGGGCAGGAACCGAGCCGTGGTGCCCGACTGGCGGGCATCGAGCTGCCTCGGTCCTGGCAACAGCCGTCCCCCGGTACCGTGCACCAGCGCCGTCTCCGCTACGGGGTCGTGCACCACCGAGATGCCCAGGCGACCAAGACAGTCGATCATGGCCGCGGTGTCATCGGCCTCGAGCACCCCCGATAACAAGGACGGACCCGACGCCAAGCCCGCCACCAGCAGGGCCCGGTTGGTGATGCTCTTGGACCCCGGAACCGCCACGGTGACGTCGAGGGGGCCGGCAACCGGCTCGATCCAACGAACCTCCGCCCCCAACAGCTCAGGGCGGCCAGGCAGCTCAGGCCGGGCGGGGAGGTCAGGGGTGTCGGGGCTGGTCATGGCCGTGAAGGCGTTACGCCAACGGGCCGATGGAAGGCTTGAAGCGGCGAGCCAACAACCCACCCCGGAACAGCTCGCCGCGCCGGGCGTCGACCAGCAACACCGCCACCCCGCGGGTGCCCTCGAGGGAATGGACCACCTCGAAGCTGTCGATGTTGACCCCCAGCTCGGCGGCCAGGGTGAAAAGCTCGGCGGCGGCCCCGGGCCGGTCTGGAATGGGCACCCGCACCTCGGACAGTTCCTCGGGCCGCACCGAGCGGGAAGGCAGGTTGGCCCTGGCCTGACGAGCCCGCTCCAACACCGCGGTGAGCCCGGCCCGGTTGCCCGACCGGACCAGAGCCCGCATGTTCGACAACCCGTCGATGAGCTGATCCAACGTGGTGAGGATGGCGTCGCGGTTCTCGGCGCAGATGTCGGGCCAGATGGCGGGATGGCCAGCGGCGATGCGGGTCATGTCCCGGAACCCGCCAGCGGCCAAACGCAGCAGGGCGGCGTGGTCTTCAGCCCTGGCGTCGGCCAGGGTCATGAGGGTGGCGGCGGTCAGGTGGGGAACGTGGGACACCACCGCCACCAGGGCGTCGTGGGCGGCGGCGGGCACTGCCACCACCTCTGCCCCCAGCTCAGCCACGATGGAGGCCACCGCCGTGAAGGCCACGTCGGGCGTGGTGGGGCGAGGGGTGAGCACCCACACCGCCCCGATGAACATGTCAGCGTCGGCACCGTCGAGACCGACCAACTCCGAGCCGGCCATGGGGTGCCCGGCCACGAATCGAGGGTCATCGACCGCCGCCACCACCGGCGCTTTCACCGATCCGACGTCGGTGACCAGCCCTTGAGTACGGGCCAAGGCGTCGATCACCGCATCGGCGATGGCGCTGACGGGGGTGGCCACGAAGGTGATCTCGGCCAGGGGGTCGAGCTTGGCGGCGTCGATGACCCCCAGGGCCAAGGCGGCCTGCTGGCGTTGAGGGGCCTGGTCGATGCCACCGACCACCCAGCCCCGACGGCGCAGAGCCAGCCCGATGGAGCCACCGATGAGCCCCAAACCCACCACGTTGGCTCGGCGCGGCACCCCGGCCGGCTCGGCGCTGGCCGGCGGGAACGTGTCGGTCACGAGCAGGCCAGGTCGGGGCGCAAGGCAACGGCCCCTTCCAAGAAAACGTGCTGCACGTCGCGGCGGGCATGGGTAGTGGTGGCGTGGACCATGACCCGGATGCAGCGGGGCATGGCGCCGGTCACGTCCAGCTCGGCCATGTTCATGAGCGGCACGTCGGCCAGCTCGGGGATGCGGGCCCTGGCCACCGTGGCGGGGAAGGTGGCATGCAGGTCGGCGGTGGCGCTGAACAGCATTGAGATGAGCGACTCCGCCGGCAAGGCGTTGCGCTCGAGCAGGGCTCGGACCATGGCCTCGACCCGGTCCGCGATATGGTCGACCTCGTCCCTCTCGACGGTGGTGGCTCCTCGGATGGCTCGCACGCTCAGCACGGCGGGTGATGCTACGCCTTGGCGCCCGTCGCGTTGGAAAGCGTGCGCACTTCCTCCAAGCTGAGCGCACGCCAGACCCCCGGGGCCAGGTTGGGCTCCTGCAGGGGACCGATGCGGACCCGCACCAGGCGGCGCACCGGATGGCCTACCGCCTCGCACATACGACGGATCTGGCGGTTACGGCCTTCGTGGATGGTGATGCGCAGCAGGTCGGGATCGACCGCCGCCACCCGGGCGGGGGCGGTGATGCCGTCGTCGAGCTCGATTCCTTGGCGGAGTTGACGCAAGGCGGCCCGGGAGGGTGCTCCGGTCACCCACACCAGATACTCCTTGTCCACCCCGAAGGACGGGTGGGTGAGGCGATGGGTCAGTTCCCCGTCGTTGGTCAGCACCAGCAAACCCTCGCTCGACGAGTCGAGACGGCCGACCGGGAACACCCGGGGCTGGTCGGGAACCAGTTGCACCACGGTGGGTCGACCTTCCGGGTCGCTGGCGGTGCTGACCACCCCAGCAGGCTTGTTGAGCAGGTAGTACACCAACCCGGGCTGCACGCCCACGGCGATGCCGTCCACCTCTACCCGATCCGCCACCGGGTCCACTCTCCGGCCGAGCACCGCCACCTCGTCGTTGACGCTGACCCGACCCTCCTCGATGAGCAGCTCACAGACCCGGCGGCTACCGAACCCAACCCGGGACAGCACTTTCTGGAGCCGCTCCCCTTCACTCACTCGAACTCGGGCTCGGGCTCGGCGGGGACGCCGCCGCCGGCGGCCACCGGGAGCTCACCCTCGGCTGGCGTTCCCGCCGCCGGGCGGGTTCGGCGGCGGGGATCCCCATCGGCCAGCAGCGTGCGTTCCAGCGTCTCCATCACATCGCCGCCCGGCACGAACTGGCCCAGGGCCGGCAGATCTTCCACCCGGTCGAGGTTGATGCGCTCCAAGAACAGCGGGGTGGTGCCATAGAGAATGGCCTGTCCAGGGCCGGGATCGGTGCCGACCTCGGCCACCAGCCCGCGTACCACCAGGGTGCGGATGACCCCGTCCACGTTGACCCCCCGGATGGCGGTGACCTGGGCCCGGGAAATGGGTTGCTTGTAGGCCACGATGGCCAGGGTTTCCAGCGCCGCCGCCGACAACTTGGCCGATTGGCCGTCGAGCACGAAACGCTCGACGTAAGCGACCTGGTCGGGATGGGACTGGTAACGGTAGCCGCCGGCTACCCGAACCAGTTGGAAACCGCGCCCTTCGACCTCGTACTGGGCAGCCAGACCCCGGCAGCGCTGTTCGATCTCGGCCAACGGGATCTCCAACAGCTGGGCCAGCACCGAGGGTTCGACGGGCTGGTCGGACACCAGGACCACCGCCTCAATGGCTCGATCGGTGTCGTCGGGGAACACCTCAGGTTGGGGCACGGGCGGTGATCTCCTGGTGATGGGATTCGATGGTGGGACGGCCGAGGCGGCGCCTGGAACCGCTTCAGCCGTCGTAGGCATCAACGGTGAGCAACTCCTCCAGGGTCATGTCCTGCTCGCCGACCCAGCGCAGCTCCAGGGCCGAAAGCGACGATGCCTGTTCCAGCTCGACGATGCCTTGCTTGTACAACTCCAACACGGCCAGAAAGCGGACCACGATCTCAAGGCGATCGACCAGGCCATGACACAGGCTGCGAAAACTCAGGCTACCGACCCGGCGCAGCTCATCGGCCACCTCGGTGATGGCGTCGAACACGCTGGCCCGGACCGTTGGCAGATGCTCGGTGCTGACCCTAGGCACGGGTTTGGGGGTGACCGCTCGCAGATAGGCGGCCCGCAGCGCGACCGGGGTCACCCCGGCCAGGAAGTCCGGTTGCAGATCCGCGAAGCGCTCGTCGGGACCGGCGGTACGGGGCACCGAACGCGCCGCGTCCTCCATGGCTAGGTCCATCATGGCGGCGGCGTCCTTGAAGGTCTTGCATTCCAGCAGGCGGGCCAGCAGGAGATCGCGCTGCTCCCACAACGACAGCTCGTCGTCGAGGTCGACCTCGTCGTCCTCTGGCAGCAGCCGGCGGGCCTTGAGCTCGATCAGGGTGGCCGCGATGAGCAGGAACTCCGTGGCGGTGGCCAGGTCGAGCCCGCCTCCGGTCAGGGAACCGCTCTCCTGGCTGCGGGTTTGTTGGCGCAACGACTCGAGCTCAACCAGGTAGGCGTCCACAATGCGAGACAGCGACACCTCATAGAGGTCGACCTGCTCGCGCAGGATCAAGTGGAGCAAAAGGTCGAACGGGCCTTCGAAAACGGGGGTGTGCACCTCGTAGGTCACCGTGCCAGCGTAGTGACCACAGGTGCGTAATTACAACAGTGTGCTTCGCGGCGGTGGCGGAGGGGGCGGGAACGGACGGCTAGTTTGCCCTGCCGTGACCCGTGTTCTGTCCGGCATCCAGCCCACCGGCGCCCTGCATCTCGGTAACCTCTTGGGGGCCGTGCGCAACTGGGTGGTCGACCAGCACGAGGCCGACAGCTTCTTCTGCGTGGTCGATCTCCATGCCTTGACCACCCCCCAGGAGCCGGGCGAGCTGCGGGCCGCCACGGTGGGATTGGCCCAGCTGCTCATGGCCTGCGGGCTGGACCCCCAGATCTGCACCTTGTTCGTGCAGAGCCACGTGCGGGCCCACAGCGAGTTGGCCTGGCTCATGCAGTGCACGATCAGCTTCGGCGAGCTGCGACGCATGACCCAGTTCAAGGACAAGTCCGATCGGGCCGAGTTCGTGTCCGCTGCCCTGTTCACCTATCCGGCCCTGATGGCGGCGGACATCTTGCTCTACGACACCGACCGAGTGCCGGTGGGCGACGATCAGAGGCAGCATTTGGAGCTGACCCGCGACGTGGCCATGCGCTTCAACTCCCGCTACGGGGAAACCTTCCGTATTCCTGAGGCCGCCATCCCCCGGGCTGGGGCCCGGGTCATGGACCTGCAGACACCCACCAACAAGATGTCCAAATCCCTCGACTCACCCCAGGGCAGCATTGGAGTACTCGACGACCTCGGCCAAGTGGAAAGGAAGATCAAGCGGGCGGTGACGGACACCGCTGGCGAGGTCCGTTTCGACCCCGCCGGCCAGCCGGGGGTGTCGAATCTGCTGTCCATCCTGGCCGCCTGCACCGACCGCAGCCCGGAGCAAGCCGCCGAGGGTTACACCCAGTACGGACCCCTCAAGGCGGACACCGCCACCGCGGTGGTGGAGTTCCTGCGGCCCATTCAGTTGCGCTACCGCGAGCTGGCCGAGGATCCCGCCGAGACTGCCCGACTGCTGCACCTGGGCGCGGCCAAAGCCGCCGAGGTGGCCGACGCGGTGGTTGTGCGAGCCCGTCACGCCATGGGCCTGCTACCGCCGGGGTGAGCCCCTTGCCGCGGCGCCCGAGCCGCCGCCGAAACCAAAGAGCTGTTGACCACGTGGGGCGGCAACCCCGTTGTCAAGCGGCCGCCGCCCCCGTGCGTGCCCCGGCGGGGGCGAGGAGTGAGCGGCCACGACGGATGGTCGGGTCAACCCGCTGCTTCACACCGCGGAGTAGTCCGCCGCAGCCAAGGCTTGGGCCCACTGCGCCGGCAGCGTCCACTGGTCCGGCGACCAATGATGCTGGGCGGCCCAGGCGACCACCAGGGGGTCGCTACCGGCGGACTCGAGCAGGGCGCGGCCCAAGCTCGGATAGCGCAGATAGCGCCCCAGCCGACCCGGCGCGGTCGACACCCCGACCAGGGTCAACAACGCAGCCACCACCCGGCCGGGCACAGCCAGATCGGCTGCGGTCTTGCCTACATCGTGCAATAGCGCAGCCGCCAGCACCCACCTCGGCGGCTGCGCGTCTGTTGGTGCGCACGTGCTCACCAGGCGAGCTACCGCCAGCGTGTGGCGTCGATCGTGGCCTCGGTGGCGCTGCCACAACTCCCACTCCGCCGCGCTGAGCCAAGTCCGGGCCCACGCGTCCTCGGTGGGGCCCGGCCGGCGGGCAGACCAGGTTGCCCGCAGGCGTCGAGCCAGATGGAGGGCATGCCCACCTAGCTCACCCTGGGCCAGCCGCGCCGTGTCTGGCGGCGACACGAACGCTCAGAGACCGAGCTGGGCCAGGGCCAGAAGCAGCCCGACGATGGTCTTGGCGTCGCACAGTTCGCCCGACTCGATGAGCGGGCGGATGCCGGCGAGGGGAACCTGA
Source organism: Acidimicrobiia bacterium (assembly GCA_031422955.1). Classification (GTDB taxonomy): domain Bacteria; phylum Actinomycetota; class Acidimicrobiia; order Acidimicrobiales; family CAIXPF01; genus CAIXPF01. The sequence continues at coordinate 2,546 of JANPEN010000137.1, read as the reverse complement.
TGAACCTCAAGGTAGGCCTCTTCAACGCCCTCGCCGGCCCGGCCGACCTCAGCCAGGTCCCTCGCCAGGTAGATGTGCGTGCGCTGATCGGTCATCCCGGCCGCGTTGAACATGACCGTGAGCAGATCCAACCGTTGGGCGGCGTAGCCGGTCTCTTCGATCAGCTCCCGGTAGGCCGTGGCGTCGGGGGCCTCGTCGTGCTTGTCCCGCAGGCCGGCGGGGATCTCTAGCAACCACGCTTCAATGGCAGGACGGAACTGGCGCACCAACACGGTGGAGGGTCCCTCGGGTCTGTTCAAGATCGGCACCACCGCCACGGCGCCCGGTGAACGCACCACATCTCGGCGGAACTGCTCACCCTGGGGCCCGACGAAATCGGCGGAAACCAACCGCAACACGTGGCCGCGGTAGATCTCCGTCTCATCGACTCGCCGAAAGGGGGGCCGACCGGTGTCGGGGCCCAGCCGCGCGTCGCCCGTCTGGCCCACGCGCTACAGCTCGGCCCCGGCCAAGCCGAGCCCGACCGGCTGCAGGAGGGGGCGCTCCGACTCCATCGGGCCAACCGTGCCGGGCGAGCCACCCGTGCCGGGCGAGCTGCCGGGGCCGCCTGACGTGAGGCTGACCAGGACGGGGTCCACGGAAGGGGGCCCGGCGACGGAGACAGCCGGACCTCGGCCTGAATCGGCTGGGATCATGGGCGGCGCGGCGGCCGCCGGTTCGGCGCCCGTAGCTGGTTGGGCCGGCTGGTGCTCGGCGCGGGCCAAGGCGGCCCGCAACAGCTCCCGGAAGAGGGGGGCGGGCTGGTTGGGTCGACTGCGGAACTCGGGATGGGCCTGGGTCCCCATCCAGAACGGATGGGAGCGGAGCTCGATGAACTCCACCAATCGGTTATCGGGGGAAACGCCGCAGCACCAGAAGTCCCCGTCGTCGAAACGGCTGCGGTAGCGGGGGTTGAACTCGTAACGGTGCCGATGGCGTTCCTTGACCACCCCCGAGCCGTAGGCGGCATGCACCTGGCTGCCCTCGCTCAGCTCCGCGATGTAGTTCCCTAACCGCATGGTGCCCCCCATGGCGGTGACGCTGCGCTGGGTTTCCATCAAGTCGATCACGGGATAGGGGCTCTCGGGGTCGAACTCGGTGGAGTTGGCCCCGGCTAAACCCAACACCGAACGGCCGTACTCGATGGTCATGACCTGCATGCCCAAGCACAGACCGAGACAGGGCAGGTCGTGTTCGCGGGCGTAGCCGGCCGCGGCGATCATGCCCTCAATCCCCCGAGGTCCGAACCCGCCGGGAATGACGATGCCGTCCAGGTCGGCCAGGCGGCTGGCGGCCAGCATGCCCTCGATGTCTTCGGCTTGGATCCATTCCAGGGCCAGCTTGGCCCCGAAATGGAAGGCAGCATGGTTGAGCGACTCGACCACCGACAGGTAGGCGTCGGGCAGGCTGACGTACTTACCAACGATGCCTATGCGCACCACCCGGTCGGCGGAGTTGATGCGCTCGACCAGGCTCCGCCAGCCCTCCAGGTCCGGCTCGGGGGTGTTGAGACGCAGCTGGCGACACACGATGCGATCCAGGCGCTCCTCGTGCAACACGAGGGGGATCACGTAGATGCTGGCCGCGTCGGCCGCGTTGACCACCGCGTCCACGTCGACGTCGCACAGGTTGGAGATCTTGGCTTTGAGCTCGGCGCTGAGAGGCTGCTCGCTGCGACACACGATGGCATCGGGCTGGATACCCCGGCTGCGCAGCTCCGTCACCGAATGCTGGGTGGGCTTGGTCTTCTGCTCCCCGGAGGGACCGATGAAGGGCACCAGGGTGACATGGAGAAAGAACACGTTCTCCCGACCCACGTCGAGGCGGTACTGGCGAATGGCCTCCAGGAACGGCAGGATTTCGATGTCACCCACCGTGCCGCCCACCTCGGTGATGACCACGTCGACGTCGTCGGTGGCCAAGCGGGCGATGCGACGTTTGATCTCATCGGTGATGTGGGGAATGACCTGCACGGTGCGGCCCAGATAGTCGCCCCGGCGTTCTGCGGCGATGACCGCCGAGTAGATGGAGCCGGTGGTGGCGTTGGAATCCCTGGTGAGTTCGGTGTTGATGAAGCGCTCGTAGTGACCCAGGTCGAGGTCGGTCTCGCCGCCATCGCCGGTGACGTAAACCTCGCCGTGCTCGAAGGGGTTCATGGTGCCGGGATCGACGTTGAGGTACGGGTCTAGCTTCTGCATGGTCACCCGCAGACCCCGGGCCCGCAGCAGGTTGCCCAGTGCCGAAGCGGTGAGGCCCTTGCCCAACCCGCTCACGACCCCACCGGTCACAAAGATGTGCTTGGCCACGGTTCCTCCTGAGTCGGCTCTGCTCATGGACGCCGCGGGCTCGGCTTCATGGGCTCGCCTGGTCGCCTCGTGGCCGGACTAAAAGGTCCCCACCGGGGGGACCGGGCCTGAACCGCTCGCTTGAAGAGGTTCGAGCCCGCTCGGCCTTGGCCACGCTAGCAGCCCCGGTCATCCCCCCGATGCGACCGTCCCCCCGAGGCG